>JAYTNC010000088.1:0-4018 GCA_043748515.1 Gemmatimonadota bacterium
CCGGTGGCTGTGACCCGCTCTGGTTGGGACCGACTCGCATCGTTCCGCATCGCGACTCTCCGCTCGGGTGTGCGCTCGTGCGCGTGACGTGCTCGTGCAACGGTATTTCGGTATCATAGCGGCATGCCCCGACCGTCGCGTCGCCAGACGAGAGGACTCGCTCCCGCCACCGCCTCCATCGCCTGGACCGCCGTCCTCGTCCAGATGGCCTACTCCGTCCTGGACGCCCTCGCCATCGGCGACTCGTTCCTGATGGGGCTCGTGGACTACTTCAGTTACTTCACCGTGCTCACGAACACGCTCGTCGCGCTCGTGCTCATGGTGCCGACGGATGAGCGCATGACGGGGCCGCGCGAATGAAACGCGCTTCGTCAACGCGCCGCGACGCTCAGGTTCCGACCAAACTCAGCAAGTCCAGGCTGTCGGCCATGATCGAGGAAGCCACGGTCGACGCGTACGGGGAATCGGAACTGGCCAGCGGCTGGTTCACGATGCTGGGAGAGTACCTCGAGATTCCGTTCGCGACGAAAGTGCTCGGCATCGACGCCACCGTCGCACGCATCGAGCTCCGCGACGACGACCGGATCGTCGCCATCTGCACGCGGGGGCGGGAGCGGCAGGTAATCGCGCTCGAGGATCTCCGGCTGCCCGCGCCGAGCCCCGCCGGCAGTGAGTGGATCGAAGCGTACCGTCACTGGCTCGGTGGCGGTCGCGCGAGGTGAGCGGTGTGATGCATTCGCTCGCAAGAAACAGGTAACGGAATCGCGAACTCTCTGGCCTATCCTCGCTTCCCAGTAGGGTGCCGACACTGTCCCACTTGACTCATTGCAATGAGTGGCATATACTCATGTTCATGACACAGCGCCTGCAAGTCCTCCTTGCCGAGGAAGAGTTCGAGGAGATCCGCCGGGTCGCCCAGCGTCACCGGATGACCGTGGCCGAGTGGGTGCGCCAGGCGCTGCGCGTCGCGCGTGCGGACGAGCCGTATGCCGAGCCGCAGCGGAAACTCGCCGTGGTGCGCGAGGCGGCGCAGGGGTCGTATCCGACGGCCGACATCGACCTCATGCTCGCGGAGATCGACCGCGGGTACGTGGTTGGTGAGACGTGATCTTCATCGACTCCAACATCCCGATGTATCTCGTGGGCGCGCCGCATCCGAATAAGGATGCGGCGCGTTCTGCGCTGGAACGGATCATCCAGCGCGGCGAGCGCATGGTCACGAGCGCGGAAGTCATGCAGGAGATCCTTCACCGGTACGGAGCGCTCAAGCGGTCCGATGCGATCCAGCCGGCGTTCGATGCACTCCTTGGTGTGGTGGACGAGGTGTTCCCGATCGACGCCGAGGACGTGCAACGGGCGCGAGACGTGATGATGGGGCTCGGGAAGCTCTCGGCGCGTGATGCGTTGCATGTCGCGGTGATGAAGCGGCGTGGGATCACGCGGGTGTTGAGCTTCGACGCGGGGTTCGATGCGGTGGGGTGGGTGGAGCGGGTGGCGTGACCCGGAGCGTCGGTGACCGGTTGCCGGCGGCGGAGATCGGGGGCATCATTAAATCATGAAGAAGCGGACTACCTCGACAGCAGCGAAGCCCGGTCGCGTGTCCGAGCCCGTGCAGGTCTACTTGGCGGGACCGGATCTCGATCGGCTCGAACGACTCGCTGCGCGCTTGAGCGCGACGAAGTCCGATGTGCTGCGTCGCGGACTCAGCGCGCTCGAGGCGGACTCCGTCGCCAAGGGGCGCCGCGCGGTCGGTCCGCCGATCCCGACGTTCGAGGGAACGGGCCTGTGCGAAGGTGTGGATCTCGACCGAATGGCCGAGTTGCTCGATCGCTTGGATGCGGACGATGCTGCTCGCTGACGTCAATGTGCTCGTGTACGCGTTCCGAATGGACTCGCCCGGTCACGCCGAGCATCGGCGTTGGTTCGATGGCATGGTCGCGTCGCGCGAGCCCTTCGCGGTGTCGGAGAGCGTGCTCGCGAGCGTGCTGCGACTCGTCACCAATCCTTGCGTATTCAAGGTGGCGACCCCGCTCGCCGAAGCGCTCGCGTTCGCGGAAGCGATCCTCGCGCAGCCTCGCGCGGTGATCGTCAGGCCTGGCGCCGACCACTGGTCGATCTTCACGGCGCTCTGTCGGTCGGCGGACGCTCGAGGCAACCTCGTGACCGACGCATGGATGGCCGCGCTCGCCATCGAGCATGGTTGCGAGTTCATCACGACGGACCGCGACTTCGCTCGCTTCGAGGGGCTTCGCTGGCGGCACCCCTGGCGGTGAGCCCGGGTATTCCATTGTGAAGGCCAACGCGATCCTTCCTCATGAGGCACCCATGTCCGTGCATCGTCCGCTCCCGTTCGTTCGCTGGTCCGTCACGGCCATCGCGCTGATCGCCGGCGCCGCCTGTGGCGGCAGCCGTCGTCCGGATGTGCTGGTCGATCCCGTCGTGAGTCTCGTGCCGCACTCGCGGATCGGGCTCGTGACCTTCACGGCGACGGGCGCGCGCGGCGCGCTCGCCACGCTCGCGACGACGCGGATGGCCGAGCGCGTGCTGGGGGCGCAGCGGGGGATCGAGGTGCTCGAGATCGGCACCGTGACGGGTCCGATCGATGCGGCCGCGGCGCGGCGGCTCGGCGGGATCAGCGTCTCGACCGAGGTGACGCTCGCGCTCTCGACGCGCCTCCTGTCGACCGAGTCGGGCGCGACGCTGTGGGCGCGTTCCTCGACGCAGCGCGAGACGCTGCAGTCGGTCTCGCTCGCGAACGGGACGGCGGTGTTCGACGCGCAGGACCCGGGCGAGGCCTATGGCGAAGTGGTGAACGCGCTCGTGTGGAACGTGACGACGGACTTCCGCGGGACCTGGGTGCGCCAGTAGCGCGAGCGGCGCGGCGGCCGCCGGAGCTGCCGCGGGCGACTCAGCTCGCGGTGGAGAAGACGCTCCGCACGGCATCGTCCACGCGCGTGACGCGGCCCGTCGTGCGGGCGATCGGCACCCAGACGGTGCGCGCCGCCGCGAGCACCTTCCGGTCGCTCGCGCGCAGGATCTCGACGAAGCGCTCGAAGCGCACGGCCTCCGCGCTGCCGACCCACGTGGACGCGATGATCCCGTCGCCGGGGAGACCGGGCGCCTTGTAGTCGATCTCGTGGCGGTGGGCGACCCAGGCGTAGCGGGCCTGCTGGTCGGCGGTGGCGGCGGCGCGCCAATGCGCCGTCGCGACGTCCTGCACCCATCGGAGGTAGACCACGTTGTTGACGTGGCCGAGTTCGTCGAAGTCCTCGGGGATGACGGGGACCGACTGCTCGAAGCGGGCGTGCGGCTCGGGGCTCGGCATGCCTGAACTTGCGCGGTCGGTCGCCTGGGCGGAACCAGACATGATCGCCCGAGGTCGTGCGGTGACGGGCGTCACGACGGGCGGGCCGCTCCTGTCTTGCGGCCCTCAGGGAATGGGCCGACCTTAAGGCCATTGGATCCCTGCGCCGAGCGAGCGTGATGCCCTCGGCGCATCGTCGTACTCTGCCGCACCTTCTCGAGGGCCCGCGCTTGCCGCGACTCGACCGTCAGCACGTCCGTCGCGCCGTCCTCCTCGGCGTTGCCATCCTCGCGAGCACGCTGACGTACACGGTGCCGGTGGGGGACTTGCTGGTGCTGCTGCAGTCGGCGACGGTGAACGGGACGGTGACGACGGGGACGCTGGTGAATGCGGCGGGGGGGACGATCACGGCGGTGGCGAGCGCGGTGGCGAGCGCGGTGGCGAGCGCGGTGGGGGGCGGGCGGACGCTGACGGCCACTCTACTCGATAACTTCGGTACCCTGAATGTGAGTCAGTCGCTCAGCGCCAACACGGCAATCGACCAGCGAGGGACGTTGACGGTCGGAGCGAGCCGCAGTCTCACGGTCAGCGGACTGCTCCGTTTGCTCGATGGGTCGAGCACGACCGTTCTCAGCGGCGGATCATTGATCAAGAACGGCGGTTGTACGCAGTCAGGCAGCATCACCCTGACCGGCGCGACCTGTCCGTGAGGCG
>JAYTNC010000089.1:0-15388 GCA_043748515.1 Gemmatimonadota bacterium
CCATATTGGGTACGCACTTACCCATTTCAGGAGCGTCAGTCCACAGCAGAGCGTCGGCGAAGACCATGCGACAACGCTATGGATGCGTCGGCCAGTGCCAACATCGCTATCCCGCCGACCGGTTCCTTACTTCGCCAACTCCCGCAACCGCACCATCACCGCCTCCCTTAACTCCACCGGCCCCAACACCTCCACATCCGGCCCATACCGCAACACCTGCCTCACCCCCCACTCCAGATCGAGCAACGGATACTCCGCCACCACCGACCCATCCCCCTCCACCGTCACCGCCTCCCGCTCCGCGATCCACCGCGCCACCTTCGCCGTGTACCGCACACGCATCGTCGCATCCCCTCCCCCCACGAGCACCTTCCCGTCCCGCAGCACACTCTCGAGCGAGAACCCCGCCGGCGGCGTGAACCGCTCCGCCTCGCACGTCGCCTTCGCGATCCGGTCGAGCCGGAACACGCGGATCCCCGTGCTCCGCTCGCACCACGCCACCAGGAACCACGCGCCGCGCGACCAGATCACGCCGAGCGGCTGCACGCGGCGCGCATCGTCGCGATACGCGATCGTCGCCACACTGCGCTCGCGGATGCACCGCTGCAACTCGCGACGGATCCCACGCTCATCATCCGACTCCCCGCCGAGCGCGAGATACCGCCCCGCGCGCGCCGTCGACACGTCGTCGCCCGGCATCTTCGTGATCGCCTTGCGCAGCCGCGCGCGCGCGCGGATCATCGCCGCGCGCTCATCGGGCGGCGCCTCCTGCTGCAGCGCCGCGAGCCCGAGCTCGAGCGCATGCAACTCCACGCGAGAGAGCGCCATCGGCCGTCTGAAATGACCACCCGGTGTCTGCAACTGCACGCTCTCCGAGCCGAGCAGCAGTTGCACACCCTCGGTGAATCCGCCCGGATCGTCGGTCACGCGCGTCACGAGCGTGCTCAGATCGCGCCGCAACGTCTCCACGTCGGTGCCCACGCGCGCGGCCACGTCGCGCAGCGAATGCGCGCGGTCGTCCGCCAGCGATGGCAGCGCGAGCAGCAACCGCTTCAGCTGCGCCGAAGCCGTGGTCATCATCTCCGGCGTCATCGCCCCACCTCGGCGCCGTAGCGCGCGAGCGACCGCGCCGCGAGCTCGCGCACCTGCGCGCGCATCTCCACCGGCGACTCCACGCGCGCCGCACCGGCGAACCCCAGCACCCACAGCGCGAAGGTGTCCGGCCGCCGCACGCGGAACAGGCGAAGCGCCTCGTCCCCCGGCACCGGCTCGCCGAGCCGCATCGCCGCCATCGTCACGCCGCTCCCCGCACTGAATCGCACCACCACCTCGCGCGACTCGGCGTCCCCCAGCTCCCACGCCTGCCGCGACCTCGCATGCTCCGCGAGATCGAAGTCGGCGGGGATCTCGAAGTCCCCGCTCTGCGCCTTCGCGGCGTTCACCTCGGCCTTCGCGATCCGGCTCACGCGGAACTGACGCAGCTGGTCCGCGTCGCGGTCGCGCGCGATCAGGTACCAATGCCCCGAGAGGAACGCGAGCCCCCACGGATCGACATCGCGCTCCGTGGTCTCGTCGCGATGCATCGACCGGTACGTGATCCGCACACGCTTGCGACGCTGTAGCGCGTCGCCGAGCACGTCGAGCAGCGCAGCATCGGGCGGGCGCTCGGTCGCGACGAGCTCACCGCTCGCAGGCGCATCGAGGAGCGGCGGCAGGTCGTGCGCGAGCTTGCGCAGCGCCGTCTGCGCCTCGTGCGCGAGCGAGGGATCGCCGAGCGTCGAGACGCGATGCGCCGCGTGCGCGATCGCGCTGAGCTCGTCGGGTTCGAAGGCCAGCACCTGCAGCGCTTGGTACCCGGGCCCGCGCGGACGCACCGGCGCGCGGCGCTGCTCGTACGCGAGCTGGAGGAACGGCAGGTAGAAATGCTTCGATGCGAGGCGGTAACTGCCGAGGTTGTTCTCGTGGTCGGGCACCGTCTCGATCGGCACGCCGAGCGCGCGCAACTCGTCCTTGTCGCGCTCGAACATCCGCATCAGCGCGCTCGCCTGGCCCGCATGCGCGGCGTAAGCGCCCACTTCCGTGCGCAGCACGTCGAACGTCGCCGGGTAGCTGCGCCGCAGCAGCGCGGCGAGCAGGTCGGTCCAGCGCTGGAGTTTCGGTTGCGTGGTCACGTGCTGAAGATGACGCAAGGGACTGACATTCGGCGAGCGGAGTCAATATTCTCCGCCTCCCATGACCGAACCCCTCGCTCCCGTCCTCGTCGCCCGCGTCGCGGCCGAGCTCTCGCTCGCCCCGCAACAGGTCCGCAGCACCCTCGCCCTCTTCGCCGAGGGCGCCACGCTCCCCTTCATCGCCCGCTACCGAAAGGAAGTCACCGGCGGCCTCGACGAGGTCCAGCTGCGCGACGTCCGCGACCGCAGCGAATACCTCAAGGAGATGGAGGAGCGCCGCGAAGCGATCCTCAAGAGCATCGACGAACAGGGCAAGCTCGACGACGCACTCGAGGCGAGCATCCTCAAGGCCGACACCAAGCAGGCGCTCGAGGATCTCTACCTCCCCTACAAGCCCAAGCGCCGCACCCGCGCCATGATCGCGCGCGAACGCGGACTCGGCCCGCTCGCCGACGGACTCTGGGACGGATCGCTCGACGACGCAGCGGCCGCGACGAGAGCCGCGGAGTTCGTGCTCCCCGAACTCGACGGCAAGCCGAGCGAGGTCCCCACCGCCGACGCCGCACTGCAAGGCGCGCGCGACATCCTCGCTGAACAGGTCGCCGAGGACGCGATGGTCCGCGGCTGGGTGCGCGAGGTCACGCGCGCCAAGGGCATCGTGAAGAGCACGGTGATCAAGGAGAAGGCGAGCGAAGACTCCAAGTACAAGGATTACTTCGACTACACCGAGCCGCTCGGCGCCATCCCCAGCCATCGCATGCTCGCGATCCGCCGCGGCGAAGCCGAGGGCGAACTCATCTGGCGCGTCGAGGCGCCGCTCGACGAGATCAACGCGCGCCTCGCGCGCGACGTGACCGGAAGTCGCAAGGCCACCACGCAACTGGCACTCGTCGCCGCCGACGCGTACAAGCGCCTGCTCCAGCTCGCGATCGAAGCCGAGCTGCGCCTCGAGCTCAAGACACGCGCCGACGACGAAGCGATCACCATCTTCGGTCGCAACCTCGAGCAGCTGCTCCTCGCCTCGCCCGCGGGCGAGAAACGCGTGATCGGCCTCGACCCCGGCTTCCGCAGCGGCGTGAAGGTCGCCGTCGTGAGCGCGACCGGCGCGCTCGTGCACACCGACACGCTCTATCTCCACCAGGAGGACCGCTTCGCCGGCGCCGTCCACGCCATGGTGAAGCGCTTCACGCCCGACCTCATCGCCATCGGCAACGGCACCGCGAGCCGCGAGACCGAGAACCTCACCAAGGCCGCACTGCGCGAGATCGACGCGCCGCGTCCGCAGGTGGTCGTCGTCAACGAGGCCGGCGCGTCAGTGTACTCCGCGAGCGATCTCGCGCGCGCCGAGTTCCCCGAGCTCGACGTCTCGCTGCGCGGCGCGGTGAGCATCGCGCGACGGCTGCAGGATCCGCTCGCCGAACTCGTGAAGATCGACCCCAAGAGCATCGGCGTCGGCCAGTACCAGCACGACGTGAACCAGACGCGCCTCAAGCAACGTCTCGACGACATCGTCGGCAGCTGCGTCAATCGCGTCGGCGTCGAGCTCAACACCGCCTCGGCAGCGTTGCTCGGCTACGTCGCCGGCATCGGCCCCACGCTCGCGCAGTCGATCGTCATCATGCGCGACTCGCGCGGTGGCCTCAAGTCGCGCGCCGATCTCAAGGACGTCCCGCGACTCGGCGCCAAGGCATTCGAGCAGGCCGCCGGATTCCTCCGCGTCCGCGGCGGCGCGCATCCGCTCGACGCGAGCGCGGTGCACCCGGAACGCTACAAGCTCGTCGAACGCATGGCCAAGAGCATAGGCGTCGACGTCGCCGCGTTGGTGGGCAACGACACGCTCGTCGATTCGATCGCGCTCGCCGACTACGTGAGCGACGACGTCGGCATGCCCACGCTGCGCGACATCGCCGTGGAGCTCAAGAAGCCGGGCCGCGATCCGCGCGCGGCCTTCGAGCCGCCCGCCTTCCGTGACGACCTGCAGAAGCCGAGCGACCTGCTGCCCGGCATGGTGCTCGAGGGCGTGGTCACCAACATCGTCGCCTTCGGCGCCTTCGTGGATGTCGGCGTGCATCAGGACGGACTCGTGCACGTGAGCCAGCTCGCCGACCGCTACATCCGCGATCCCAACGAAGCGGTGAAGGTCGGGCAGAGGGTGAAGGTCACCGTGCAGGGCGTGGATCTCGCGCGCGGACGCATCGCGCTCAGCATGAAGAGCGACGGTGCGCGGCCCGCTCAGCAGGATCAGGGACAACGCGGTCCGAGCACGCCGAAGCCCGCCGTGAAGTCATTCGTCCCCGCCAAGGGCGCGGTCGCGCCCAACGGGATCCGTTTCAAGTAGGCGGGCCGGTGTCCTCTGGCGCGACGTCGTTCATCTCGATCGTCGCCCCACTCTCCTTGTGCGTGTACCGCAGCGGGAACCGCGCCACCGTCTTCCCCGTGATCGCGTCGGCGAACTGCGCCACGAACCCCGGCACCGCCTCCAACGCCGCCGTCATCGCGCGCAGCTGCCGCGCGGTGATCCCGCCGCCCGGCGTGTTCACCGCACTCACGTACGGATACGCCGCCGGCCCCGCGATCGGCCACTTCGCCTGCTTGATCTCCTCGCGCATCCGCTTCGGCGTGTCCTCGCGCGCTTCGAACGAGAGCATCACCACCGCGCTGCGGACCTGCTCCGGCGCGTCGGGCAACGCCGAGAGATCGTCGAACGAACGGAAGACGTCCGCGGCCTCCTCGTACAGCGAGAGTCCCGGCACGTCGAACTCCGTGCCGAGCACCACCGTCTCCCATGCGCCGCCGTCGCGCGTGCGCAGCGTGAACGGATCGCGATCGTCGATCATCAGCCAGGGCAGCGCCTCGTAGAACGTCGCGCAGGCCGCGAAGAATCGCGCGAGATCGGCCGACGCGAATCCCCAGCAGGCGTAGCTCTGCACCTGCGACGCCGGCAACACGCCCGGCGCGGCGCGCGGCACGCCCGTGCGCGCTTCGAGGCTCGCGAGCGCGTCGTCGAGCCGCGTCAACGGACGCGCCGCGACCACGCGCGCGCCATGCGCCGGGTGTGCTTCGTCCGCGAGGAGTTCGGCGAGTTCATCCACCAGCACTGCGAGCCGCACCTGCACCACTTCGGGCCGCACGCCGGTCGTGCGCGCCGCATCGGCGAGCGCGCCCGCGAGAAGTGCCGCGACCTCCGGTGCTTCACTCGGCGGGTGCGACAACACCTCGACGGCGAGCACGTAGTCTCCCGCGCCGAGCAGCAGCACCGTCGCGCGCGCGGTGGGATCGTCGGCGAGCTCGGCGGCGAACGGCAGCAGGTCCACCTCCCACACATCGGTCGGCACCACCGCGCCCGGCGGCAGCTTCACCGCACTCGAGCCCGCACCCCGCGAGGCGCCGGCTTCGCCGTGGATCAGTCGCATCGTGAGCGGCGCGGCCTCGTCGGTGCGCAGATGGCAGTTCTTGTACTTCTTGCCCGAGCCGCAGGGGCAGGGGTCGTTGCGTCCTGTCGTCGTCATGGTGCTCAGTCCCGCGTCCAGTGTCGCACCGGATTGCTCAGGAACTCGTCCAAGGTGAGAGTTCCGGTGCCCACGACGAGACTGCGGTCCACCCGGTGGGCTTTCCGCAGCGCTGCCGTTCCATCGTGCCACTCCGACTGCGCGCCGCTCTTCACTTCCACGCTCAGCACGCGGCGGCCATCCACGGCGATGAAGTCCACTTCGCTGCCGCCGTCACGCCACCAGGAGAGCGCGATGTCGCCGGAGGCGGCCGCGTTCACCAGATATGCGCCGACGGCCGACTCCACGAGTCGACCCCAGTACGCCCGATCGGCCATCGCGTCCTCGAGCATCAGTCCCGACATCGCCGTCATCAACGCGGTGTTGTGCACCTGGAACTTCGGGCTCGATCCGCGACGCCGTGCTTCGTCTCCCGCGAATTTCGGCAGGCCGCTGAGCATGCCGGCACCGGCCAGCAGTTCGAGATAGTGCGCGAGCGTCGTGGTGTTCCCTGCGTCCTGCAGCTGACCGAGCATCTTCGTGAACGAGAGTTCCTGCCCGGAGTAGCGGCAGCCGAGTTCGAAGAGCCGCCGCAGGAGTGCGGGCTTGTTCACGCGATTCAGGAGCAGCACGTCGCGCGAGATCGACGTCTCGATCAGCGAGTCCGTGATGTAGCGGCGCCAGCGATCGGGATCGGCGATCAGCGGCGCCGACCCCGGATAGCCGCCGTAGCAGACGTACTGCTCGAGCGTCCAGCCGAACGCATCGCGCATCTCGGGCCACGACCAGTGCGGGAAGTGCAGCACCTCGAACCGGCCGGCGAGACTCTCGGTGAGTCCATGCGCCATGAGCAGCGGCGCCGAGCCGAGCACGATCACCCTGAGCGGCACATTGTTCCGGGTGTCCTCGTCCCAGAGTCGCTTCACGGTCTCCGACCATTGCGGGACCTTCTGGATCTCGTCGAGCACCAGTACCGCGCCCTCGGCTCCCGCGCGCTGCGCCTCGAGCCGCGCCGCGTCCCACTGCGTCTCGATCCAGGCGCCTCCCTGCAACGTCGGCTCGTCGGCGCTGGCGATGAGCGCGGCAAGTCGGCTCTGCATCACCACCTGCTGCACCGCCGTCGTCTTCCCCACCTGCCGGGGTCCGGAGACGACGTTGATGAACCGACGCGGCTCGTTCAGCCGGGTCGCCAATCGCGCCGCGATGGGTCGCTGGAACGGCGCTTCAGGATTGCTCATTGTATTGAGTAATTTTACTCAGTGTATTGAGTAAATCAAGAACCCTGATGAGCCGCTTCTGGCTGCGCAACAGTAAAGTGTTATGAAACAACGACTTACAGAGAATCGCTGTTCGACGCCTGCAACTGCGGTGAACCGGACTGACCGAGCCCACGTCACGCTGACCGCCTATAATGGAAGGCAGTCGACCATTTGCTGACCAATCCAGCCAGCCAGCCAGCCATGATTCCAGGACGCAACGACCCCTGCCCCTGCGGCAGCGGACGCAAATACAAGAAGTGCCACGGCGCCTCGGCCATCGCACCGCACGAGGAGTTCGCTCCCGGCGCCCGCGAGGCGATCGCCGCGCAGAAGCTCGACCACGACCTCGTCGAGCGCATGATGAAGTTCAGTCGCGTCCGCTACCGCCAGGAGTGGATCGACGCGGCACTCGAGGCGTACGTCGACTTCGGCGGCACCGATCCCGACGCCCCTCCGGTCGACGAAGCCGAGTTCCAGCTGGCCATGCCTTGGGCGTTCCACGCCTTCCCGTGGGGACCAACCGGAGAGAGTCTCGCGGAGCACTTCCGCCGCGAGCAGGGCCGGCGCCTCCCGACCGACTCGCGTGCGCTCCTCGACGCGCAGTTGCGGTCGTGGTGCTCCTTCTGGCGCATCGACTCCGTTGAGCCCGGCGTCGGACTCGGCCTCACCGACCTGCTCACACAGGAGGAGCGTTTCGTCCACGAACGCATGGGCTCCCAAGAGGCCAAGCCGGGGCTGATGATCCTCGGTCGCGTCGTCGACTTCGGCGGCATCTCGTTCATCGCCGGCATGCATCCGCACGTCGCCTCGCTGGTGCACGCATTGCCGCTCGTCGAGCAGGCCAAGCGTCTCTGTCGCGTGCGCACGCGCCCCGTCGCACTCGAGCTGGTGCGGGATCCGGAGCTTCAGGGGTGGATGATCTCGCAATGGCGCGCGCTGATGAGCGATCTGCACCGCGCGCCCACGCTCTCCAACACCGACGGCGATCCGTGGGAGAGCACGATCGATCACCTGGCGTTCGCCGCCGCCGACCGCGACGAGTTGCTCGCGCGGCTCGCCCGCCTCGACGGCGCGGAAGAGCCTCAGGCCGAGGGGAACGAGGTCGTGTTCGTGATCACGCGACCCGGCAACGCGCGCAACAAGGCGATGGAGAACACGATCATCGGCCAGGTGAGCGTCGCTGCCGACCGCATGCGGATCGAGACCAACTCCACGCGCCGCGCCGACGCGCTGCGGAAGGCCGTCCTCGCGCTCACCGCGCCGCTCGTCACGCACCGATTGCGCGAGGAGGCGAGCACCGAACGGATGATGCAGCGGATGCAGGAGTCGGCGGTGCGTGGAGGCCCGCTGCCCCCTCGCCCTGAACCGACGCCTGAGCAGGCGGCCATCGTTCTCGAGTACAAGCGACGTCACTACGCCGCCTGGCTCGACGACCGGATCCCCATGCTGGGCGACAAGACCCCGCGCGCGGCGGCGCGAGCTCCGCAGTCGCGGGCGCGACTGGAAGCGCTGCTATTCGACATCGAACGAGGTGAGGCGACTCTGCCCGAGGCGGAGCGGTTCGACGTGGGCTGGCTGCGGGAACAGCTCGGAATGCCGCGGTGAGCTCGAGTTCATGAAGATTCGATAAACTCCCGAATATCCGTCAATATCGTGCTCCTCCGTGCGTTGGATCGGTTGCGGTTCACCGCCGAGGACGCCGTAGAATGCCGTAATGACGAGAGACGGCCTCGCTTCACGAGCACAATTCCTAGGGATTGACCAAAGTAGCTACCAGTGGCTACCTTCCGACATGCGCTCCGTCGGAATCAAAGTCCTCAAGAACAAGCTCAGCGAGTACATCCGGATCGCCGCCAGCGGCGAGACCGTGCTCGTCACCGATCGCGACCGCGTCGTGGCCGAGCTCGTACCGCCGCATCCCGATCGCAGCAAGATGCTCGCGGACGCACGCTGGGCCGAACTGATCCGGACCGGAATCGTCACGCCGGCCGTGAATCCGCGTGGCCCGATGCCGAAGAACGACCCGATCATGACGCTTCAGGAGATTCTGGATGGGCTGGATGAGGACCGCGCCGACCGATGATCTACGTCGACACGTCAGTCGCGCTCGCCAAGCTGTTCGGCGAGGACCGTCGTCCGCCGGATGCGTTCTGGTCGGGAATGATCCTCTCGAGCCGCCTCCTCCAGTACGAGACGTGGACGCGCGTGAATGCGCGTGGCCTTGGGGAGTCGCACGCCGAACAGATCCGCGTGCTGCTGGATGGCATCACGTTCATCGAGATGCACGCCCCCGCCCTCGAACGCGCCCTCGAGCCCCTTCCCGTCCCCGTGCGCACGCTCGACGCGATGCACCTCGCGACCATGGACTTCCTGAAGCAACAGGGACAACCGGTCCGCCTCGCCAGCTACGACGACCGCCTCATCTCCGCCGCCCGCGCGATGGACTTCGACATCGCCCCGCTCTGATCCGCCGCACCGCGAAACCCGAGCGTTAACACCACCTTTCGACCACTGTCAGTAGTACCAGTTACCGTCCCCTCCGACCCAGGATAGCATCCCCTGACCGCGACATATCGCGGTAACGGAATACGACGAGGACGCGACTTTGACAGCGAACCCGAAAGCGCCCGACCCGACCCCCGATTGGCCCACCCCGGGGTCCGTACACGATGCCGCGCTCGGCGCGGTATTCGGCGCCCTCGCCGGCGACGCCGCGGGGGCCGTCCTCGAGATGCAACAGCAGGCGCCCACCGCCGGCGACGTCGACCGCGCCATGCGCTTTCCCGGCGGCGGCTTCTGGATGGTCGCACCCGGCCAGGTGACCGACGACGGTGAACTCACCATGTGCCTGCTGCAGGCGCTCGCCGAGTCGCGCGCGTACGAGCCCGACACGGTCGCGAAGTGGTACGGCCGCTGGTACCGCTCCGACCCGTTCGACATCGGCGACGCCACACGCGCAGGTCTCGCGCCGGCGATCACGCACCCGCCCGAGCAGCCCGCGGGACTCGCACTCGCCATGTCCACCTCGGCGCGCGCACGCAGCATGACGTCGAAGGCGAACGGCAGCCTCATGCGCGCCACGCCGCTCGGCGTCTGGGGCCGCGAGCTCGACGCCGACACGCTCGCCGCCGTCGCGCGCGCCGACTCGGCGCTCACGCATCCCAATCCCTCATGCGGCGACGCGGTCGCGGCCTATGTGATCGCGATCGCGTCGCTACTGCGCGCGCCGGGTGATCGCAGCGGAGCGTTCGGCGCAGCCCGCTCGTGGGCCGAGCGTGAAGCCTGCGCCGAGGTGCGCGGCTGGCTCGACGACGCAGAGCACTCGCGCAAGCCGGCGTACGCGCCCAAGGCAGGCTTCGTGAAGATCGCGTTCACCGAAGCGTTCCGGCATCTGCTGCTCGGGACGCCCTGGGACATCGCGGTGCGCGAGACGCTGCTGGGCGGCGGCGATACCGACACCAACGCCTGCATCGTCGGCGGGATCACCGGCGCGGCGGGTGGCGCGTTCGGCGTGGTCGTGCGGGCGCGCGAGGCGGTGCTCGCGAGCGATCATGTGTTCGGGCGGGTGCGGCCGAGCTGGTTGCATCCGCGCGAGGTGCCGGGGTTGCTCACGCGGGTGATGGGAGACACCTCGTGATCAGATAGACATCCCGAGCTCGACGCTGAGTCGAGCGACAGACTGCTCGAGACCGCGTGCTCGAAGAACTCGGAGTAGCGCATCGATCGTCACCGGCGGATTCCGCAGTGCATCGGCTTGCTCGGTGACAGCGCTCACGACCGTTCCCACGCTGATGCCGATCAGGTCCAAGATGAAGTCATCCGGATGCTTCGCTTCGATGCCGAACGGCGCGAGTGTGCGATCCGGAAAGTCCCTGAGATTGTAGGTGACGATGGTCTGCGCGCTGCAGCGGATCGCCGCTGCAACGACGTGCCGGTCGTCCGCGTCGGGCAACTCGATCGAACGCTCGATGTCCTCATAGCCCGACACGAGGCAATCGGCGACGGCCGCGCACATGAGAGCGCGGGTGCGAAGCAGTGCCGTAGGGGTGAGATCCGGTCGTTCGTGCGCGAGGCGCATCAGCAGGTCGCGCAGCGGCGCCGGGTAAAGCGTGCAAGCGTCGTAGACGACCGTGAACGCCATGTCGTCTAGTAGCCCATCCCGTTCGCCTGTGCATCGGCGGCGAGCTGCGCCAGCACTTCACGCCGCGTCCGGTCGTCTGCGTCCTTGAATCGAAGCAGGTCGTCGAACCGTACGCGGCGGTGCGTGCCGACTTTGCGGTGCGGGATCGCGCCCGACTCGAGCAGCATGATCAGGTGTGGCCGGGAGACGTTCAGGAAGTCCGCCGATTGCTGTGTAGTGAGTTCGGCCTGCACGGGCACGATCGTCACCGCGTTGCCATTCGACATCTGTTCGAGAATGTCGAGCAGCAGTTCGAAGGCTTCCTTGGGGACGATCGCATCCTCGCCGCCCGCGCGCACGCGGACGGTCTTGGCACTTCCCCGACCGGCAGGCGAGAGCGAACGAAGCGCATGCTTCGCCTTTTCAGCTGCCTCGGGGGTGGGAATCGGCATGGTGCGCGTGTACGATTCCGCGCAGGTCGAATCATTCTCGCGCAACGCACCCGTCTCGAGCCCCTCGCCCGAGTAGTACTCCCCTTCTGCTCCTTGTGTGCGATGGGTCCCACGCTCCGGCACGCACAGCTTTCTTCAACACTGTGCCGTCCCCCCTGCCGCCGGAGCACCACATGACCGACTCCATCGATCAGCACGCCGCCTACTGCATCACCGCGTGCAACGACTGCGCTACCGACTGCGGCGCCTGCTTCGCGGGCATGGTGGGACAGAACAGCCCCAACTCCTGCCCCGCCTGCTGCATCGAGTGCGCCGCGCTCTGCCGCATCACCGCCGACGCGATCGCGCGCCAGAGTCCTTTCGCCAAGCGTCTCGCGGCGCTCTGCGCCGACGCATGCGATTGGTGCGCCAAGGAATGCGGCGAGCACGCGATGGATCACTGCAAGCGTTGCGCAGCCTCCTGCGCCCGTTGCGCCGACGCCTGCCGCGCCATGGCCGCCTGAGGCATCACGCGTGACGAAGCTCGACCTCACGTCGGGCACGCCGGTCTGGACCGCATACCGCGCGCCGCTCGTTCCCACCATGCCGCTCACGCGCGACGTCTCGGTCGACGTCCTCGTGGTCGGCATGGGGATCAGCGGCGCGATGGTCGCGGAGTCGCTCACCGCGGCCGGCTTCACCGTCATCGCGATCGACCGTCGAGGACCGGTGGAAGGCTCGACCTCCGCCTCCACCGCGCTCGTGCTCTATGAGATCGACGAGCCACTGCGCGTGCTCACCACGCACATCGGCCGCACGAACGCCGAGGCGGCGTGGAGACGCTCGCGCCTCGCGGTCGCCAACCTTTCCGCGCGCGTCACCGAACTCGGCATCGACTGCGGACTCACGCCGCGCCCGTCGTTGCTCGTCGGTGGCGACCAGCTCGACGCCGCCGGCCTCGCCGTCGAGGCCGCCGCGCGCCGTGCGGCCGGGCTCTACGCGGAGTTCCTCGCGCCCAAGCAACTGCGTCAGCGCTTCGGCATCGTGCGCGACGGCGCGATCCTCAGTCCGGGCAATCTCGCGGTCGATCCGCGCAAGCTCGCGGCGGGCCTGCTCCTCAAGGCACTCGAACGCGGCGCGCGCTTCTACGCACCCGCCGAGATGAAGAGCATCGAGAGCGGCAAGCGCGGCGTGAGCGTCGTGACGAAGGCCGGACCGGTCATCAAGGCCGAGCATGTGGTGCTTGCGACCGGCTACGAACTCCCCGACGTCGTGCCCAAGGGCGGACATGCGATCACGTCAACGTGGGCGATCGCGACGAAACCGCAGCGCCACGCGCTCTGGTCCGAAGAGGCGTTCATCTGGGAGGCCTCCGATCCCTACCTCTACCTGCGCACCACCGCCGACGGCCGCGTGATCTGCGGCGGCGAGGACGAACCGTTCGCCGACGAGACCGCGCGCGACGCGCTCATCGCGCAGAAGTCGGCGACGATCTCGGCCAAGCTCTCCGCGCTCATGCCCAACCTCGACTCCACGCCGGAATACATGTGGACCGGCTCGTTCGGCACCACGACCACGGGCCTGCCGCTCATCGGCAGGTTGCCCAAGCACCCGAATGTGTTCGCGGTGATGGGATACGGTGGCAACGGCATGACCTTCTCGCGCATCGCGGCCGAGCTCGTGCTCACCGAGTTGTCGGGCTCGGTCGACAGCGATGCCGAGCTGTTCGCGTTCGGGCGCTGATCGCCGGGTTCAGCGCCGCGTTCAGCACCGGGTTCAGCGCCGCGACCCGCCCAGCACCACCGGCACCCAGAAGCTCGCCTTCACCGACAGGAAGTTGTCGCCCGCCGAGCGCGTCGTCCGCAGCAGCTCGTCGAACCGCACCGGCTCGCCGAACGCCTCGCTCGTCCGCCGATTCTGCTGCCAGACCACGAACAGCGTGCTCCCCGGCAGCCACTCCCAGCGCAGCACCAGGTTCGACCGGAACGACAGCACGTGGAAGTCGCGATTGCCGAGCGTGAAGCTCTCCGCCCCATCCACGACCGTGCGAGCCCCCGTCGAGTCGGTCGTCAGCGTCGTTCCGTCGGTCCCGTACTCGCGCAACTGCGCGCTGCGCGGCGCCAGCAGCTCGCCCACGCGCGCATAGCGCCCGCTCGCGACGAACGGCTCGGCGTACCCTTCCAGCGTGAGATTGGGCGTGAAGGTCAGGTTGGCGCGCAGCTTCACCGAGATCGTCGTGCGGTCGATCTCGCCGAAGACGTATCGCCGACCGTAGGTCCGCGTCCCGCCAGTCACGCTCGTGATGTACTGCCGCGGATCGAGCGCCTGCTGCCAGGCGGGCTCCACCGACATCGAGAGCCGGTCGGTCGTCCGCAACGTGAGCTGGCCGCCGAAGCTGAGCTGTCGCCCGCCGAGCGCGTCGCTGCCCGCGCCCACGTTCACGCGCCAGGGCAGGCGCGACCCGAACGCGTTGCTCAACCGCACCTCCTGCCGCGCGTTCGCCACCTTGCCCATCAACGGCCCGCCGCGCGTGAGTGCGTCGTCGGTCACGGGGAGCTCCCAAGTGGTGCGCGCGTTGAGGCTCCAGAGGTTCCGCAGCGTGACCGACGTGTTCTGGCTCCAGCTGTTCGACTGATGCACGCCCCCGTAATTGCGCGCCCCACGCGTCTCGAACCCCATGCGCCAGTTCTGCAGATACCTGCCCGGCACCGTCTCGCGCACCTGCAGGTCGGCGTTGTACTCGATGTCGTCGGTGGACTGCATCCGGCCGAGGTCGTTGATCTCGAAGCCCGGTGACTCGGCCTTCAGCTCGACGCCCCAGAGGAAGGTCTTGCCCGCGTCTTTATCAGCGCGGATCTGCGCCGAGTAGCCGGAGAGCGAGGTGCGCGTGGGGTCGTAGCGCACGTGCGTGAGGTCGGGGCGCTGGAAGAAGCGCACGCTCGAGTTCTGCAGGCGACGGATCGCCGCGCTGTCGCCCGCCACGTGCGACCCCGCGACGAAGCCGCTGATCGCGTACCGGCCCTGCTGGAAGCGGATGCGCCAGTCGGCGCCGGCGAAGTACGCCGCGCGCGCCATCCGCGCCGCGATCACCGGCTCGCGCGTCACGTCGCGTTGCACCGTGGACATCGACAGCCCCAGCGTCGACGCCTGCGTCCCCACCTCCTGCTGCAACCGGAGCACGCCGTATGCGGTGCGCGGCTCCACGCCATAGGTGCTCGTGCGCCCCGAGTCGACGTCATACACGCGCGCCCGCTCGGCGGCGGTGACCGCCGTGAGCGCGCCGATGGTGAGCCGGCTCGGGAGGCGACCGGTGAGCTTGGCCGCGCCGAGGATGGTGCTCGAGTTGGGCGTGTCGACGAAGTCGCCCGAGACCGAGACGTGCGGCGGCGCGCCGATGCGGCGCGCGTAGAAGTATTGCGCGCCATTGCCGCGCAGCATCTCGCTCCCCTCGGTGAAGAAGGGTCGCCGTTCATCGAAGAAGGTCTCGAACGCGCTGAGGTTCACCTCGGCGGGATCGGCCTCCACCTGGCCGAAGTCCGGGTTGACCGTGACGTCGAGCGTGAGGCCGCTCCCCACCGCGGCCTTCGCGTCGAGCCCCACGCGCGCGGTGTACGGCCGCAGGAGCGGGTTCTCGGCGGCGCCGGCGGCGGTCGCGCGTCGCGTGGCATCGCCGGCGATGTAGGGCAGCACTTCCACCGGCCGCGCGGCCGTCACGCCCTCGATGCCGAGCAGCGTGCCGAAGCGCGAGATGTACCCCGTCTCGCTCGGCGGGACCAGCACCCAGAAGAGGTCCTCGTTGCGGTCGGGGATCCAGCGATTGATCTGCAGGCCCCACTGCTGCTTCTCGCGCGACGGGAAGCGGAGTTGCGAGAATGGGATCCGCATCTCCGCCGTCCAGCCGGCCGAATCGACGTGCGCC
>JAYTNC010000090.1:0-2047 GCA_043748515.1 Gemmatimonadota bacterium
CTTCGCGGCGAGAGCGGGATCGAGCCCCGCGAGCGGGAAGAGCGAGTCGCGTTCGAAGGCGGTGCGCTCCGGCTCGGGAAAGGCCATGTCGATGCCGAGGTTGGCGCTGCCTTCGGCGATCAGCGACTGCGGACTGTAGAGCGGATAGAGCGAGAACTCCACCCAGCCGCGGCCGTTCACGAGCGTCTCCTCGATGAGCGCGTTGTAGACGTGGTGGCCTGGGTAGCCCTCGTGGCAGGCGAGGTCGATCGCGCGATCGATCGCGATCGGCAGGTCGGTGTTCACCTGGATGAGGCTGATGTACTTGCCCTTGTACCAGTTGTAGGCGTTCCAGCTCGTGCCCTTCACGTACTCGAGGTCGAAGCGCTCGCCGGCGGGAAGCGTGATGTGCTGCTGCGTGCGCGCGCGGCACTCGGCGATCGCGCGCTTGAAGACGGTATCGACACGCGCCTCGGGGATCGTGACCCGGTCCCGGAATCGCTGGAGGCGCGTCACGAGCGGCTCCGGCCCGGGGATCGCGACGTCGAGCTGCGCGAGCAACGAGTCGAAATACGCGTCGCTGTACGTGGGCGGCATCTGGCCGAAGAGCAGCTTCGCTTCTTCATCGAAGCCGAGCGTGTCGCCCTCGACGAATCGCGCGCGCGCGATCATCGCGGTGAGCTGGCCGCGGAGGTTCGCATGACGAAGCGGCACGAGCGAGTCGTCGGAGACGGGCGCGGTCTCGCCGATCATCACGAGTAGCGACTCGGCGGTCGCGCGGATGGTCGGGACGTCGAGCGTTCCGGCGAAACGCTCTGCTGCTTCCTTCAGCGAGTCGGGACCGTAATAGGCGTCGACGTAGTTGGGATCGTGCTTGCCGAGCGCGAGGCCGAGGATGACGAAGCGGCGGGCCGCGGCGTCGAGGTCGGGCTGCCGGCGGTCGCAAGCGCCGACGAGGAGCGCAGCGAGCGGGGCGGCGGCGAGGAAGAGGCGGGCGAGGCGACGGGGCATGGTGTGGGCGTTGGGGTGCGTAGAAGCTAGCGCTTCCCTTGGAGGGTGGGCGTGGAGGGCGGGCGTGGAGGCGGGCGACGCCGGGTGGTGCTACGTTCCCGCCGCTCGAGACGCATCCGAACGCGCTGCGCGACCGAACGTCGCAGGCAGCACACCCCGCACGGAGGGAGCGATGGCGAAGGGACCGATCTCGCGGAAGGAGTTCATCGGACTGGGCGCGCTGATGGCGGGCGCGATGGGCGCGTCGAAGCTGCCCGTGCCGTCCGCGCCCTGGCGCGCCGATCCCGGACCGCCGATGCCGCAGCGCGGCGGCGGCATCGAGGCCGACCTGATCGTCGTGAACGCGCGCGTGCTCACGCAGGACGCGGCGCTGCCGCGCGCCGAAGCGTTCGCGGTGAAGGACGGACGGTTCCTCGCGGTGGGAAGCAACGCCGACATCCGGAACCTCGCGACCGCGCGCACGCGCGTGATCGATGCGACGCGGTACACCGTGCTGCCGGGCTTCATCGACTGCCACTGCCATCCGCGCGGGGTCAGCGAGCTGTTCGAGGCGAACGCGAACGTGCGCACCGTCGCCGAGCTGCAGGCGAATCTCCGCGCGCGCGTCGCGGGCACGCCCGAGGGTTACTGGATCGTCGGCGCGATGTTCGACGACACCAAGCTCGACAAGCGCCTCACGATCGCCGACCTCGATGCGGTGTCGACTCAGCATCCGATCGCGGTGAACCATCGCGGCGGGCACACGAGCTGGTACAACGGCAAGGCGTTCGAGCTCGCGGGCGTGACGCGCGACACGCCGGATCCGACGGGCGGACGCTTCTCGCGCGACGCGAGTGGCGCGCTCAACGGCATGGTCGCCGAACTGGCGCGTGGCGTGATGTCGCGCGGCGGGCAGCGGCTGCGGTTCACCCCGGAGGAGCAGCGCGCGCGGAGCACGCAGGGGATGGCGCATATCTCGAAGCTGCTCACGGCGACGGGCCTCACCACCGTGCACGACGCGGGCGCCGATCGCAACGCGATCCGCGCCTATGAGGACACGCGCGCGGCCGGCGAGCTG
>JAYTNC010000091.1:0-6598 GCA_043748515.1 Gemmatimonadota bacterium
TCACGTCGTCTCCGAGGAGCCGCACGAGCATCGGCAGGAGTCCGCTCAGGACCTCGTTGATGTCGAGCAGTCGCGGTTCGACGACCGAGCGTCGGCTGAAGGTCAGGAGCTGACGGGTCAGCGCCGCCGCACGCATGCCGGCCTTCTGGATCTCCGCCACGTCGCTGCGGTTCGGATCGTCCGTGCGGAGCGACCCGAGGACGAGCTCGCAGAAGCCGAGCATCACGGTCAGCAGGTTGTTGAAGTCGTGCGCGACGCCTCCGGCGAGTCGGCCGACCGCTTCCATCTTCTGTGCCTGCTGATCCTGTGCCTGGAGCGCGACCTGCTCGGTGATGTCGAGCGAGATCCCCGAGGCGCGCACCGGTCCGCCCTTGTCATCGAGGACGAACCGGCCGTCGCCCCGCATCCAGCGCACCGTGCCGTCGGGGAGCAGCGTCCGGTAGTGGACGCTGTAGTCCTTGCCCGCGTGCCCCGCCTTCTCGATCGTCGCCAGCGTCGACTCGCGGTCGTCGGGGTGAATCCGCTCGGCGAACGCTTCGAACGTTCCCCCGAACGTCCCGGGAAGCAATCCGTACTGCTCTTCCATGACCGTCGACCAGCGAAGGTCACCGGTCACGAAATCCATGTCCCAGACGCCGACGTGGGCACTCTCCATCGCGAAGCGCAACCGTTCCTCGGCACTCTCGAGGTCCCGCGAGCGCTGCCGGCGATCGATCGCCAATGCGAGGTGATTCGGCAGCGAGTTGAGCGTGGCGAGGACGGCCGCGGAGAGCGGCTCCTGCGCGAAGAGTCCGAGCACGCCGACGACGCGGCCGTCCACCTTGAGCGGATAGCCCGCGAAGGCGGTGATCTTCTCGCGTACGGCCCACGCGTGGTCGGAGACCTGCGGGTCGATCAGGACCTCGTTCGTCGCAAGCGGCTCACGGCTTTCCACGATCCGCTGGATCATCGAATGTCCCGGCGGCACGCCGTCCACGGTGATATCGGGCTGCGCGGCGATGCCGGCGCAGGCGGCGAGCGTGAGCGCCGCGCCGGAGGACTCGTAGACCCAGATCTGCGCGAGCGACGTCGAGAAGTGCATCACGAACGCCTCGGCGCACGACTTCAACGCGTCGGCGAACGGACCGGATTCCGAGAGCGAGAGGCCGACTGCCGCGCGGAGCGCGGTCACTCGCGCGTTCTGGTAGGCCTCCTCCTCCGTGTGCTTCCGCTCCGTGATGTCGCGGATGTTGCATTGAATGACCTTCTCCCCGCTCACCTCGTAGACGTTGCTGACGAACTCCACGGCGACGGTGCGCCCGTCGCGCGTCTCGAGCGGCAGATCCTCGTAGCGGATGTATTCGTTCCTCTGAAGCTCCTTGAACGCGATCCTGCTGGTGGCCTCATCCTTGAACGTCCCGATCTCCCAGAGCTTCTTCCCGAGCATCTCGTCCTCGGAGTACCCGAGGAGGGAGGTGAGGAACGGGTTGACGGCGGTGATCTCACCAGTGCCGGCATCGAGGATGAGGATGCCGTCGCGCGCGCGCGCAACTTCAACAACTCGTCCGCAGGGGCGCGATCGGCCTTGGCGTGCTGGTCCACTCCGAAGGAGTATGCCGGATCGTGGCGGCCCGCCCTCGCACGATTGTGCGTCATCCGCTGGTGTGATATCCTGACCGCCGGGGTCGTGATTCCAATCGGCTTGATCGGACTTGGGAGAGCACGCGGTGACGCAGCCTGAACCATCGCGGGGCGCACTCTCGAGAGCGGCAAGGAGCGGATCCGCGTTCGGGGCCGCATTCTTCAGCCCGGGGATTGCCCGGCCCACCTACTCGGCGCGCTGGCTCAGCGTCGTCGCTGGAGGCGCGAAGTACGTGGGCGTCGTCGGCCGTGAGTGCGGCATGCGGGTTCATCATCCCGCCGCCTGACTCACGTCGCTGACGGTGCGACTGCACGAGCGGAATAACCCGCGTCCGCTCTTCCCTCAGCGCCCCACGCACTCGATCGTCGCCCCGCGATCCACCGCACCGAGCACACTGTCCGCCGGCACCGGCGGGCCGAGCGACCCGAGGCACGCGACCAGATCACGCGCGAGCACGACCAGCCCCTGGTCGAGCAGCGACACGAGCGCCCCGTAGTCGCCGACCACCCAGTCGGCGGCGCGGTGATCGGTGGTCCCGCGCGCGACGAGCGCACCGTCGCGCGGCCGGATGATCTCCCACCGGACGAGCAGATGCGCCTCACCCGCCCTCGCAACGGCGGCGCCAGGCTCCACGCCCTCGAGGCGACCGACGTGCAGCTGCACGAGGTAGTCGTGGTCCGAACGGATCGGCCAGGGCGCGACGTCGACCGAGCGGATGCCTGGCGCGGCGGCGAGATACCCGGAGATCGCGCGATTCAGTCCCTCACCCGGACTCTCGGCCCAGCGGTGGAATCCCGATGTGACGATCTCGTTGTCCGCGCGGCGCACGACGATCGCGAGCGTCGCGAGGTAGGGCGCGAGATCGAGGCGGCGGAGTCCGATCGCGAGTTTCGTGGTGTCACGCGTCGTGTCGCGCGGCGCGGCATCCGACGACGCGACGCGCGCGCCGCCGAGCACGTACCGCTCGACCGGCGGTGAGGTGCGGGCGAGTTTGAAGCAGCCGGTGGAGACGAGTGCCGCCGTCGCGAGCGCGAGCGCGGTCCTACCGATGGTACTGCTCATGGTTTCTTCTCCGGCGGCTTCTTGCCGCGGATCAGGATGTCAGGGCTCTGCTCGAGCGTCGTGGTGAGCAACTGCAACGCGTCAGCGGCCTCCTTGAGGCTCGACAACACGGACTGCATCTCGAAGCCGATGCCCGAGTCCATCGAGAGCAGGCCCTCGGTCTGCTCGAGCGTCTTGCGCAGCGCCTGCAGGGCACCGGCCAGTTCGGTGGTCGCGCGCTCGGCCTGCACGGCCACCGGTCCAACGGCGCTGTCGGCGGTGAGCGACAGCTTCTCGACGGCCGCCATCGTGCGCGTGATCTGCGCCGTCACCACCGGCAACTGCGCGATCGCCGCGCGGATCTCCGGCGCATTGGCGAGGCGCTGGACCGACTGCGCCGTCTGGACCACGGCCGCGTTGATCTCCGGCATGTCGATCTCGGCGAGCAACTCGTTCACCTGGAAGAGCACCTTGACCACGTCCTGCACCACGCTGCCCGCACCGGTGCCGAGCGCGGCCATCAGCGACGGCGTGGTCGGGAGTTCCGGCCACGTGGTGATGCGCGGCTCGAGTTCGGGTGGCTTGGCGTCCACGCGGTAACTCAGCTCGAGATAGAGCTGACCCGTGACGATGCTCTCCATCTGCAACTGCACACGGAGACCGTCCGCGATCTGCTGCGAGCGCACGACCGGGTCCGCGAGGTTCACATAGGTCCCGCGCGCCGTCTGGAGCTTGGTGAGATCCACCTCGAATCGCACCGGCACCTGAAAGGTCTTGTCCTGCCGGTCGATCTGGATCAACAGATCGGTCACGGTGCCGACCGGTACACCCTGGAACTTCACGGGGGCCCCGACCTCGAGCCCGTTGACCGACTCCGAGAAGAAGCTCACGAAGGTGGAGCGCTTCTCGAACCAGGTGGCCGACGCCAATACGGCCGCGCCGCCGACGACGATGACCGCGGCACCGATCAGGAATGCACCGATCGCGGTCGGATTCGCGCGCATGCTCATGTGTTGCTCCCACTGTCACGCGTGAGGAAACGACGGACCTCGTCGTTGGGCGGCGAGTCGCGCAGCTCGGCGGGCGGCCCGAGCGCGGTCATCGTCCGCTGTGAGATGTCGAGGAAGAGCGCCCGGTCGGCGATGCGGAAGACGCTGGCCAGGTCGTGACTCACGACGACGATCGTCGTGCCGAAGCTCGCGGCGATCGCGAGGATCAGGTCGTCGAGCCGGCTCGCGCTGATCGGATCGAGACCCGACGACGGCTCGTCGAAGAAGAGCACGTCCGGATCGAGCGCGATCGCGCGGGCGAGGGCGGCACGCTTGCGCATGCCGCCGCTGATGGCGGACGGATAGAACTCGCCGAAGCCCTGGAGTCCGACGAGCGCGAGCTTGAGCTCGACGACCTCGGCGATCGCCGGCGCGTCGAGCTCCGAGAGCTCCTCGAGCGGCAACGCGACGTTCTCCGCGAGCGTGAGTCCGCTCCACAGCGCGCCGGCCTGGAAGAGCACGCCGATGCGCCGGAGGATCCGCTTGCGCGCAGCAGGATCGGCGGCCGTGAGGTCCTCGCCGTCGATTCGGATCGCGCCCGGCGGCGCGGGCAGGAGTCCGACGAGGTGCCGGAGCAGCGTGCTCTTCCCGCTGCCGCTGCCGCCCATGATCACGAACACCTCGCCGCGCTCGACCGAGAACGTGAGGTCGTGCATCACGACGCGCGATCCGTATTGCATCGTGAGGCCCGTCACCTCGACGGGCGGTGCGCCGGACGTCACGTCGGGCCCGGACCGCTCGACCATCGGTGCGCTCGTCATATCTGCCATAGCGCCGCCAACCAGTCCACCACCGCATTGGCGACGATGATGAGTGTGATGCCGAGCACGACCGCGGAGGTCGCCGAACGTCCCACGGCGCTGGCGTCGGTGCCGGTCCGCAGGCCGTGCATGCAACCCGCGAAGCCGACGATCGCGCCGTAGATCGTCGCCTTGAACACGCCGAGGAGCGCGTCGGAGAGACTCACGGCGGAGAGCATCCCGGTGGTGAACTGCGTCGGCGTGAGGTCGATCAGCGTGACCGAGACGAGCATCCCGCCGAGGATCCCGACGGCGTCGGCGTACACGACGAGCAGGGGCATCATGACGAAGAGCCCCAGCACCCGCGGCAGCACGAGGTGATCGACCGCGGAGATGCCGAGCGTCGCGTACGCGTCGAGCTCCTCGGTGATCTTCATGCTCCCCAGCTCGGCGGCGAAGCCGGCCCCGGTGCGGCCCGCGATGATGATGCCGGTCATGAGCGCGCCCATCTCGCGGAGCATGCCGTAGCCGACCAGGTACGACACGTAGTAGCCCGCGCCGAAGCGCTGCAGCACGACGACGCCGAGGAACGCGATGATGACGCCCACGAGCAGCGCGATGAGCGTGACGATCGGGAGCGCACCGGACGCATTCGACTGCACGACGACCCAGAAGGCGCGCCACTGCATGCGGGTGCGGCCCGTGAGGAGCCGGAGGAGACCCTGCGCGAGTTCGCCGAGGAACGACACGGCGGAGAGGGCGGCGTCCCAGGCGGCGATGCCGGCGAGTCCGATCCGTGCGACGCGCGAGGGCGCGGGCGGCTCCTTCTCGACGACAAGCTCAGGTACGGCGCTCGCGAGCGAGAGCAGGTCGGTGATCTGCGTGGGCAGTCCCGCGGTGTCGAAGGCGCAGTCGTGGGACTCGCAGTACGACTTTCCTTCGCGCAGGAAGATGAGGAGGCTGCTGTCCCACGCGCCGAGCGCCGCGCCGTCGAACCCGATCGCGCGGATGGTGCCGGCCGGCACGGCGGACGACGCAAGCGCGGCCGCGACGAGCGGCTCGAAGCGCGGCGAGGGGTGCTCGAGCTGCCACGTGCCCGCGAGCGCCGCGACCAGGTGATCGTCCTCGCTTCTGAAGGCCGCCGAGGCCTGGCTCTGCTGGCCCGAGGCCGTTGGTGCGTCCATCACTGCATCCTCTTGCCGGGCTGGGGTTGCGAGGTCGAGCCGATGCGGTGCTCGGGGGCATCGGTCCGTCCCATGACAGGCTACGCCCCGGCGGGGTCGGCTGGTATCGCCCGGAAGGATGAAGAGGGAGGTACTGCCGGGGGGGCCGCACCGGCCACCGCTCGTCCCCCCCGGTCCATATCTATTGACGGGAGGAGCACCTAATTTCCGGTACATGAGCGAGACACCGCCGGACGAAGTCATCCTCGTCGCCCTCGTGGACGACAGCCGCATCTCACGCGAGGAGCACACGCGCCTCCTCAACCTCCAGCCCGGCGTCACCGTGGTCTCGGCCGAGGCGACGTTGAGCATCACGATGCTCAGCGAGGAGCAGCCCGACGTGGTGCTGGTGGAGGCCGGGAACTCCGAGGTGCTCTCACTCCGCGCGGCGGTCACGACGCGCCGGATACTGCCCGACGCCGGTGTGGTCATCACCGATCTCGCAGAGCACAACGAGGATATCGCCGCCTACGTGAAGGCTGGCGTGTCGGGCTTCGTGCTGCAGGACGCCACGGTCGACGACCTGGTCGATACCGTGAGAGCGGTGGCCGACGGCGCGCATGTGCTTCCGGACGAACTCACGTCCCCACTCTTCGTGCAGATCGCCGCCGAGGGGATCGTGCTCGCGGACGATCCGCCCGGACCGCCGATCCGTGCGAAGGTCCCGGTCACCTTGTCGGTGCGAGAGAAGCAGGTGGTGGCGCTGCTCGGCGAGGGGCTCGCGAACAGTGAGATCGGCGCACGGCTCTGCATCTCGACCTACACGGTCAAGTCGCACGTGCGCAACGCGATGGAGAAGACCGGACTCCGCACCCGGGTCCTGCTCGCGTTGAGCGCCAAGACAGGCCCGAGGAAGTAACCTCCGGTTCAGGCCAGCTCGAACCGGTCGAGTTCCATCACCTTCTGCCAGGCCGCCACGAAGTC
>JAYTNC010000092.1:0-2082 GCA_043748515.1 Gemmatimonadota bacterium
TATCGAAAGGCCGAGACGTTCATCGCGATGATCTACCTCATCGCCGGTCGGCTTCGCTTCGATCTACCGGCCGTTACCCATTCACCGTAGCGAGGAGCCAAAATAACCCGCGAAAACAGAAAGCCCCGCCGCGTCCTAAGACGTTGCGGGGCTTCATGTTGTATGGTAGTCGGGGCGAGAGGATTCGAACCTCCGACCTCCTGCTCCCGAAGCAGGCGCTCTACCGGGCTAAGCTACGCCCCGATCCTTCATCCTCCATCCTTCCACCTTCTTCTTGCATGCGCCCGAAGGGACTCGAACCCCTAACCTTCTGATCCGTAGTCAGATGCTCTATCCAATTGAGCTACGAGCGCTCGACCCGCTGGAAAGCGTCGCACGGGAGGCGACTCCAAGGGAACCCAAAATATAGGCCGGCACTCGAAGAGAGTCAACGAGTGCCGCCCGCCCGCTCCTACTTGAGTGCCTCGTACCGGTAGGCGACGATCCCTTCCTTGGTCGGCAGGAGCTCGAACGTCCCACGCTCCCCCGGCTTCACGCTCGCCACTTCGGTCGTCACGGTCTCGACCACGTTCCCCGCGATATCCAGGAACTCCATCTTGAGCGTGAACGAGCGCGCCGCCTTGGAGAAGTTCTCGATCACGCCCGCCAGCGCCGCGCCGTTGACCCGGCGCTCGAAGCGCGTGATCAGGAGCTTGTGCTGCGTCGAGAGCGCCGTCTCCTTGGCCGCGAGCTCGTCCACCTGCTTCTGCAGCTCGGCCTTCTTGCGCACGTCGCGCTCGGCCGACGTCATGAGCTGGTACGCGTAGGCGCGCATCAGATAGTTGTCGCCGTTGGACGGGTCGATCGCGATCAGCTTCTCCGTCAGCGGCATCATCTGCGCTGGCTGCTTCGCCTCGTAGTACATATACGCGAGGAAGTAGTTCGCGTCGCGGATGTTCGGGTTCTTCGCGAGCGCGCCGATGTACATCGCCATCGCGTCGGCGTTGCGCGAGAAGGCGCGCGCCACGTCGGCGGCGAGGAGCAGCGTCAGGTCGGAGTAGCCCGACGGGTCGGCGACGAGCGGCGCGAGGAGTTCACGTGCCGCCGTGCTGTCCTGCGTGAGCGAGATGATGTCGGACGCGGCGGAGAATGCGTACGCTCCCTCCGGACCGGCCTTCCCCTGCTCGAGCAGCTCCTTGAAGATGTCGAGCGCTTCCTTGTTCAGCGCGGCCTTCTGGTCGGCGCCGCCCGTCATCGCGTAGCGCTGCGCGGTCTGCGCGAGCTGGAACTGCATCTGCTTCTGCGTCTCGGCGAGCGAAGTGTCCTTCGCCGCCTCGACGATCGCCAGGCGCAGGTGCGTCATCATGCCCGGGAGGTCGCCGCGCTTGTTCGCCAGCTGCGCGAACATGTTGTGCACGAACGGCGAGCTCGGGTTCAGTTGCGCCGACTGCTTCGCGTAGAACTCGGCCGAGTCGACCGCGTCGGCGCCGAGGAAGGTGTAGGCCTTGTTGATGCGCTCGGTCCAGGGCTTGGAGCCGCGCCACTGCGCGGTCTCACCGGCGCAGGCCGGGCCGGCCGCTTCGACGGCGCCGAGGAGCGAGTCGGCGGCGGAGAGGATGTCGACCTTGTCGGTCTTCACGCCCTTGTTGCCGAGCAGTTCGTTGGTGAGCAGCGTGCCGACGTTCGGCTGGTGCATCCAGAGCACGTAGATCTGCGCGCGGAGGAAGCCGGCGCCGATCAGGTTGGACGCGAGCTTCTTCTCGTCCTGGAGGAACTTCATGGCGTCGCGCAGGGCCTTCTGCGCTTCGGGGGCTTCACCCAGCTGGGCGGCGCGGCTGATCGCCTGACCGGCCTGCGTGAGCAGGATCGGCTGGTAGACGTTCACCGGGCACTCGGCTTCCTGCGCCAGCGCAGGCGAGGCCGCGAGGAGAGCGGAGAGGGCCGGAAGGACTCGGAGGAGACGCATCGTTCGCGGGGCTGAGGGGAGCGGTGCGCGGTGTGGTACCCGCACCGGCTGGAAGAGAGAACGCCCCACGAGAATGACCCCGTGAGGCGATGGGCGGTACAAGGCTCGAACTTGTGACCTCCACGATGTCAACGTGG
>JAYTNC010000093.1:0-3884 GCA_043748515.1 Gemmatimonadota bacterium
CGCACCAACACCGATTCACGGCAGTACGACTTCCTCGGTTCGCTCGGCTGGTCGCATCGCGGCGGCGGGGCGGTATCGGCGGTGGTGAGCGGCTACGACGCGACGCGCGGCGTCGCGCCGGAACTGCACATCGCCGGACCGCGCTACTGGCGCTACCCGGAGCAGGGCCGACGGCTCCTCCAGCTGCGCGCGAGCGCGCCGCGCATCCACACTCGACTCGGCACCACCGAACTCGAGGCCGGCGGCGGCGTGCTCAACGGCGTCACGCACATCGAGACCTTCGGCGACGCGACCTACTCGACCGTGACGAGCACCGAGGACGGTCGCGAGCAGGTGAACAGCGTGCGATTCGCCGCGACGCAGACGCTGCCGAACGGCGTGCGCGTGCAGGCAGCGGTGACGGGCAACAACATCATGTACGACGAGACGATCGGCAGCGCCGCCGCTTCGCATTACCGGCAGGACCTGCTCAGCGCCGGCGTCGAGACGAACTTGTTGCTCGGCACGCGCACGCTCTTGAGCGGCGGCATGGTGCTCGACCGCGGGGTCACGCTCAGCGCCGGCGGCCGCGTGCCGCTCGGGGCGAAGAGCATCACCGGCTGGCGACTCGGCGCGACGCGCGAGTTGGGGCCGAACGCGCGCCTGCACGCCAGCGCGAGTTCGCGCGGCCGCTTCCCGGCGCTGCGCGAACTCTACTCCGGCGCGCTCGATCGCTTCGAGCCGAATCCCGACCTGCGGCCCGAGCGGTTGCTCGCGACCGAGGCGGGCGTCACGTTCGGCGACGCGGCCGAGCCGGTCGGCGTCAACGCGCAGATCACGGCGTTCCATCACCGGCTCGACGACGGCATCGTGCGCACGCGCTACCTCGCCACGAACCGGTTCCAGCGGATCAACCGCGACGAGACGCGCTCGATGGGCGTCGAGGCGCTGGTCGGCTGGAGCGCCGGCCTCGGCGCGCCGACCGTCACGCTCGACGTGGTCGCGCAACGCGTGACGATCCGCGACCTCGTGGCCGGTGGCGCGAGCCGCAAGCCGGAGTACATGCCGAACCTGCGCGCGATGCTCGACGGCACCATGCCGGTGGGCCGCGGCGTCACGCTCGGCGCGAGCCTCGCGAACATCGGGACGCAGTTCTGCGTGAATCCGGAGTCGGGCAACGACATCCGCCTTGCGGCTCAGACTGTCGCGGGCGTGACGGCACACCGGACCTGGTCGCTCGGCGCCGGCGCGTTCCGGGCGACGCGGGTGCTGGCGGGGGTGGACAACCTGTCGGATGCGGCGATCTATGAGCAGTGCGGATTGCCGAGGGCGGGGAGGACGCTGCGGGTGGGGATCGATTTCCGCTGAGGCGATTCGGGCTGAAGGCTGAAGGCTGAAAGATGAAAGATGAAAGTGAAACGCAACGACAACGGCGATGCGGGGCTCTTGGCTCCGCATCGCCGTTCATCTTCCGTCCTTCATCCTTGAGCCTTCATCGCCTTCCCGATCAATCCACCTGCAGCACGGCGAGGAACGCCTCCTGCGGAATCTCAACTGCCCCGACCTGCTTCATCCGCTTCTTGCCTTCCTTCTGCTTGTCCAAGAGCTTGCGCTTGCGGCTGATGTCGCCGCCGTAGCACTTCGCGAGCACGTCCTTGCGCAGCGCCTTCACCGTGGTGCGCGCGATGACCTTCTGGCCGATCGCCGCCTGGATCGCGACCTCGAAGAGTTGGCGCGGGATCAGTTCCTTCAGCTTGTCGGCGATCTTGCGGCCCCAGTCGTACGACTTGTCGGTATGCGTGATCACCGAGAAGGCGTCGATCGGGTCGCCGTTGATGAGCATGTCGAGCCGCACGAGCTCGCTGCGGCGGTAGCCGAGCATCTCGTAGTCGAGCGCGGCGTAGCCGCGGGTCAGCGACTTCATCTTGTCGAAGAAGTCGAGGATGATCTCGGCGAGCGGCAACTCCCAGTCGATCTCGACGCGCGTCGTGTCGATGTAGCTCATCCCCTTGTACTCGCCGCGCCGGTCGGTGCCGAGCGTCATGATCGCGCCGATGTACTCGCTCGGGACCATGATGCGGGCCTTCACGTACGGCTCTTCGACGTAGTCGATCACCGTCGACGGCGGCATGAGCGCCGGGTTCTCGACGAGCATCTCGGTGCCGTCGGTCAGGTGCACGTGGTATTCCACGCTGGGCACCGTCGTGACGAGGTCGAGGTTGAACTCGCGCTCGAGCCGCTCCTGCACGATCTCCATGTGCAGCAGGCCGAGGAATCCGCAGCGGAAGCCGAAGCCGAGCGCGGTGGACGATTCCGGCTGGTACTGCAGTGAGGCGTCGTTGAGCTGGAGCTTCTCGAGCGCGTCGCGCAGGTCCTCGTACTGCTGCGTGTCGGTCGGGTAGACGCCGGCGAAGACGAACGATCGCACCGCCTGATAGCCCGGCAGTGCTTCGGAGGCCTTGTTCTCGGCGTCGAAGATCGTGTCGCCGGCGCGGGTCTCCTTCACCGAGCGCACATTCGCCACCACGAAGCCGACCTCGCCCGCGGTGAGCTGCGGCGTCACGACGCGGCGGAGCTGGTTGTAGCCGACCTCTTCGACCTCGTAGACGGAGTCGGAGGCGCCGAAGGTGATCTTGGTGCCCTTCTTCAGGACGCCGTCGACCACGCGCACGCTCGGGATCGCGCCGCGGTACCGGTCGTAGTACGAATCGTAGATCAGCGCGCGCATCGGCTTGTTGATGTCGCCGCGCGGCTGCGGGACCTTCTTGACGACCTCTTCGAGCAGCTCGGGGATGCCGAGGCCTTCCTTGGCGCTCACGAGGAGGATGTCCTCGGGTTTGCAGCCGAGGAGGTCCACGACTTCCTGGCGCCGCTTCTCGGGCTCGGCGCCGGGGAGATCGATCTTGTTGAGGATCGGGATGATCTCGAGCCCGGCTTCCATGGCGAGGAAGAGGTTCGAGAGGGTCTGCGCCTGGATCCCCTGCGACGCGTCGACCACGAGGATCGCGCCTTCGCAGGCGGCCAATGAGCGCGAGACTTCGTAGGTGAAGTCGACGTGCCCGGGCGTGTCGATGAGGTTCAGCTCGTACGTGGTGCCGTCCTTGGCGTCGTACGACATGCGGACGGCGTTGAGCTTGATCGTGATGCCGCGCTCGCGCTCGAGGTCGAGGGTGTCGAGCACCTGGGCCTTCATCTCGCGCTTCTGGAGCATCCCCGTGGCCTCGATGAGGCGATCGGCCAAGGTGGATTTCCCGTGGTCGATATGGGCGACGATGCAGAAATTGCGGATCAGGGACGGCGGGGTCACGGGCGTATTGCTGGGGTTGGTGTAGCCCTTAAAGCTAGTCGGGATGGCGCGTTACTCCAACGGCAACGGCGTTCACCACAGAGGCACAGAGGACACAGAGAACTGCGGAGTACCGCCAGCCCAACGGCACTCGGGGGGCTCCGGCGGACGAATCTCACCGACACGCTCCAGAGAAGGGGCAGTCGCCGTCGCCGTTCTCTGTGTCCTCTGTGCCTCTGTGGTGAAAGCAGTTGCGGTTCGGCCCCAGCGCCACACCGGAGGAGAGCGTACCTATCCGTGCCCACCCCACTTACCTTCCACACCGCATGACCGCACCGGCTCCGCAGTCCGTCCGGGCTGACCTGATGGATCCACAGACCCTCGCGGCCCTCGGGCGCCTCGAGGTGGTTTCGCGTTGGATAGTGGACGGCCTCCTCGCCGGCATGCATCGCTCACCCAAGAAGGGCTTCTCGGTCGAGTTCGCCGAACACCGCGCCTACCAGCCGGGGGACGACCTCCGCTTCATGGACTGGAAGGTCGCCGCGCGCGCCGACAAGTGGCTCATCAAGCAGTACGAGGAGGAGACCAACGTCCGCGCCACGGTCGTCGTCGACGTCTC
>JAYTNC010000094.1:0-7398 GCA_043748515.1 Gemmatimonadota bacterium
GCGCGGGATCGTGGGCGCGAGCCGCGAGGCGGCGATGGCGGCGCGCACGCTCGTGGTGACCGTGGAGCGAGTCGTCGATTCGCTCGACGCGCCGATGAATGCGTTCGTGATCCCGGGCTGGCAGGTGGCGGCGATCGCCGAGGTGCCGGGCGGGGCGTATCCGTCGTACGCGCTCGGGCATTACGCGCGCGACAACGCGTTCTACCTCGCGTGGGACGCGATCGCGCGGTCGCGGGAGGGCTTCCTCGCGTGGATGGAGCGGCATGTGCTCGGCACGGAGGACCATGCAGGATTCCTGCGCAGCGTGGGGGCGGTGGAGTGACCGCGACATACACCCCTGACGAGATGATGACGATCGCCGCCGCGCGGCGCCTGCGGAACGGCGCCGTCTGCTTCGTTGGGATCGGCCTGCCGAGCGCGGCGTGCAACCTGGCGCGGTTGACGCATGCGCCGGACCTCGTGCTCATCTACGAATCGGGCACGGTGGGGACGCGGCCGAACGTGCTGCCGCTCTCGATCGGCGACGGCGAACTCGCGGAGACGGCGCAGAGCGTGATCCCGCTGCCGGAGATCTTCACGCACTACCTGCAGCGCGGGCGCGTGGACGTGGGGTTCCTGGGGGCGGCGCAGGTGGATCGGTTCGGGCGGCTCAACAGCACGGTGATCGGTCCATACGATGCGCCGACGGTGCGGCTCCCTGGTTCGGGAGGCGCGCCCGAGATCGCGTCGCTGGCGCGCGAGGTGTTCGTGGTGATGAAGCAGTCGGCGCGGACGTTCGTGGAGCGGCTCGATTTCGTGACGAGTGCGGGGCGGCCGAGTGCGATCATCACGGATCTCGGGGTGCTGGAGCCCGAAGGAGAGTCGCGGGAGATGGTGTTGACTGGATTGTACGAGGGTGTGACCGTCGAGCAGGTGCGCTCGGCGTGCGGGTGGCCGCTGCGGACCGCGGCCGTGATCCCGACGATCGCGCCACCGACCGACGATGAACTGCGCGTGCTGCGCGATCTGCATACCCGCACGCGAGAAGCCCATGCGCAGCGCGTGCGACTCACGCTCCCACCAGCGATCCAGCCATGAAGACGCCCCACATCCGCACCGCGCTCCCCGGCCCGAAGGCCGTCGCCCTCATCGCCCGCGACGCCGCCGTCGTCTCGCCCTCTTACCCGCGCGACTACCCCTTCGCGATGTCGCACGGCAAGGGTGCCGAGGTCTGGGACGTCGACGGCAACCGCTTCCTCGACTTCGCGGCCGGCATCGCGGTCTGCTCCACCGGCCACTCGCATCCCGAGGTCGTGAAGGCGATCACCGAAGCGGCGCAGGGATTCCTCCACATCTCCAGCGACTACTGGCACGAGCGGCAGGTGCGGCTCGGCGAACGCATCGCGGAGCTGAAGCCGATGGGCGACGAACCGGTGCTGAGCTTCATGTGCCAGAGCGGCACCGAGGCCGTGGAGGGTGCGCTCAAGCTCGCGCGCTACGTCACCGGCAGATCGCGCTTCATCGGCTTCCTCGGCGGCTTCCACGGCCGCACCATGGGATCGCTCGCGTTCACGAGCAGCAAGTACACGCAGCAGGCGGGCTTCTTCCCCACCATGCCCGGCGTGACGCATGTGCCCTACCCCAACAATTACCGGCCGATCTTCGCGGGAGCCGATCAGGGGCAGGCGGTGCTCGACTACATCGAGCACGTCCTCTTCCAGCACAACGTGCCGGCCAAGGAGGTCGCGGGGATCCTGATCGAACCGATGCAGGGCGAGGGCGGCTACCTCGTGCCGCCCGACGGATTCCTGCAGGGACTGCGCGCCCTCTGCGACCGGCACGGCATTTTGCTGATCTTCGACGAGGTGCAGACGGGCACCGGCCGCACGGGGAAGATGTTCGCGGCGCACCACACCGGCGTCGTCCCCGACATCATGACGCTCGCCAAGGGGCTCGGCAGCGGCATGCCGATCGGCCTCGTGGTCGCGAAGAAGACGCACATGGCGCAATGGAAGCGCGGCGCGCACGGGAATACCTACGGCGGCAACCCCGTCTGCTGCGCGGCCGCGCTCGCGACGCTCGACCTCGTCGAGCACGGCTACATGGCCAATGCGGCCGACGTCGGCGCGTATTTCATGGAGCGGCTGCGCGAGTGGCAGTCGCGCGAGCCGAGCATCGGCGAGGTGCGCGGGCAGGGACTGTTCATCGGCATGGAACTCGTCGCGGGCGCGGGCGACAAGACGCCGGCGCGGAAGCTCTGCGACGACCTCGTCACGCGGGCGTACCACAACGGCCTGATCCTGCTCTCGTGCGGCGTGAGCACGGTGCGGTTCATGCCGCCGCTGCTGATCACGCGGGCGGATGTGGACGAGGCGATGGTGATACTCGAGGCGAGCCTGGCGGAGGCGCGGCATTCAACGGCGCCTTGAACAGGCGACGAACGCGAGCCTGCGCTAAGGCGCTCCCGTCCAGATCGCGACGATGCCGCACGCGCCTCCACCCGTGAGCGGGACAAGCTCCGATGGAGCGTTGGCCGTGCTGGGATAGATCTCGATCGCCGACACGGCACGCCCGGACACGAGGTCATCGATCGGCACGGCGCGTTCCGCCACGGTCAGCTCGAGATTGATGCGCTGCCCGTCCACGAGGACCGTCATGGCGCAGCCCCCCCGACCGAGCACGATCGATCGTGCTCGCGGCTCACCCTTCGACGTGGAGACGGTGATCGCACGGCGGCCCCGGAGCAGCGATGACACTTGGGCAGCGTTCCTCTCCCCGATCTCTTCCGGCGAGACGAACTCGGCAGTGAATGCACCGCGCTGCGCGCGCATCACCCGATCGTAGAAGCCGACGCGCACGAGCGGATCGGCCAGCGAGGCTGTGACCGTCACCGTCGACATCATCTGGCCGATCCACTTCAACTCCAGTCGCACCTCGTCTGTCGATGCTCGCACGCCGGAGACCGTGATCGCCGTATCGGCCTGCGCGAACCCGATGCGGCGCGCGCGCAGTCGCACGAGATCGTGCGCGGCCGGTGGTAGCGCAACGAACCCCAGCGAGTCGGCGATCCGGGCAATGCCGTCATTCACTTGCACCACGGCGAACGGCACCGCACCACCGTCCTGCGTCACGACGCGTACACGAAGCGCTCGGGACGAGGCGATTGGCAGCGGATCCGCGAATCGCAAGTCGAGCCGCTGACGAGCGCTTTCCCACGCAACCCTCGTGGCCAGTCGCGAGGTTGCGCGCGAACCTTGGCGTGCGCGCACTTGCAGCACGCGCGCGCGCGGCACTCCGCAGATGGCGTAGAACCCGTGGGGCGAGGCTTCTACTGCGAGCTCTCTCTCGCTCCAACGCCATTCGTGGGACGCTGCGACCTGGAACTGTTCACGCCATTGTACGGTCACACGCGCGCCCGGACTTCGCTCAGGTGGTCGCTCGAACACCGTACCGAACAACGTCGCGACCTGTTCCGTCGACGTAGCGAGCCCACACGAACCGTGACCGAGACTCGCGGTGTCCCGTACTGCCCCCTCCGAAATCTGACCGCTTCCCGAGTCCGACGATGCGAAACCGGGACCCGCGTAGACCAACTCGCCGTTTCGCGCGAGTGAGAGCACTTCACCTCCGATCGTCTCGATCGCTTCGACGACCAGCCCTCTTCCCATGCCGCCGAGGTGTCCTGTCGCGGTGGCGCGGGAGTCGGTCACGCGCGGCATGCGGATCTCCCAACGATCCTCGAACCACGCTCCGTCGTCCAGGACGGTGAAGTCGATGAATCCGCCTAGCGGCGCACGGGCAAGCACGCTTCCAGCCGGGAACCCCACGTATCGGTACTCGATGCGGCGGAGTTGGTTGGTTGCGCGCTCCACCCATAGCGTGCCGGCGATGTCGATCACGCTCGGGGCGGCTTGTGGCCTGAACGCCAAGCCGATCCAGTCTCTGCCGCCCGCTCGGGACGCGGTCAGCTGCAGGCAGTGCGTCTCATAAAATGCATCACTCAGGAATACGTCAGCATCAGGCGCGAAATACGTGGTCCCATCGCCCTCTTCGCTCACGTAGCCGTTCTTCGCGAGCTCGTCCGGACTCCGACCCTGAAAAGGACGAGCGGAAATCCCACGAGCGACTTGGCGTTCCATCGGCCCCAACGGTCGTCCGCGCAGATCGCGCATTCCACGAGATACGGCGTACTCCACCTGCGGTCGACCCGCGGCGGGCGTGAGTATCGCGAGCGTCAGGGCTTTTCGGATCTCTCCAAGCAGGTCGACGGCCGCACTCCCGGCCTGAGGAGCGATCCGGCAGGACGAACGTGCGCCCACGACGCGCACATCTCCGAGCACGATCGGGGAGGGAGCGAGAACGGTTTCGAAGGAGCGCGTCTCGTCGCGCTGGAGACGAAATCCACCGAGCAGTGTGGGCCGGTGTCCGATCCTGAGCGCTCGCACATCGACAAGGGTGTCGACAGGTAGCGCTAAGTCGAACCGGCCCGATGATGTCGTCATGACCCTTCTGATCACGGTCTCGGATCCAGCGCGCGATGCTACCACGATGACGCCCGCGGCGGGCGTCCGGGCAGTGTCGAGCATCAGAAGCCCTCGCAGCGATTGCGCTCCCGATGCGCCTGCACAGCCCAGAAGCATAAGTGCCGCTGCGGCAAGGCGCCACGCGACAGTGCAATAGCCTCGGTGCCGACCAAGCCTCCGACGCGGATACGAGGCTCGCGACTCCTGGGCAAGTACTCTCAGAACTCGTGGTAACATCATTCCCGCGCACCCCGGCGTCATCGGCCGCCGCGTCGTGGCGCGGACGCTGGATTCCGATACTCGGTTCCCAACTGGCTGTAGATCGTCGAGGCAGCGGGTGGGATATTGTACATCCGTCCATCCAGGATGACGGTTGGAGTACCCGTCGCTCGGATCGCGACCGCGACGGCGAGTGACGAGTCGATTCGAGCGATCACCGCGTCGCTTCGCATGCACTCTTGCAATCTGACCGTGTCGCGCAGCCCCACACGAAGTGCAAAGTGTCCCCAGCCGATCAAGCCAATCGGATGTCGCCGCTTCTCGAATCGTACGACGTCGCTGAAGAAGCGTCAGTCGGGGAATCCTTCAGGAGCGCCCTGCGCACGCCGGGGCGCAGCGGCGCGGACGCCCGGCGCGGAAGCGCTGCGACGACCTCGTCACGCGGGCGTACCACAACGGATTGCTGCTGCTCTCGTGCGGCGTGAGCGCGGTGCGGTTCATGCCGCCGCTGCTGATCACGCGGGCGGATGTGGATGAGGCGATGATGATCCTCGAGGCGAGCTTGGCGGAGGCGCGGAGATGACCACGCGCCGGCACCTTGATATTCCATAAGTATGTTTTAGAATTTCATGGTGTCTATGCGTCGACTCCTCCCCCGTCCGGCGGTTCTCGCCTCCGTCAGATCCGCCCTCCGCCGGCATCCGGTGGTCGCAGTGCTCGGCCCGCGCCAGTCGGGCAAGACGACCATCGCCCGTCAGATCGTATCCGAGGACTCACCGGCGTACTTCGATCTCGAGGACCCGGTCAGCCTCGCGCGCCTCGACGAACCCATGACCGCGCTGCGCGCCCTGCGTGGGACCGTGGTCATCGACGAGGTACAACGGCGCCCCGATCTCTTTCCCGTGCTCCGCGTGCTCGCGGACCGTCGGCCGCTCCCGGCCCGGTTCCTGGTGCTCGGAAGCGCATCGCCGGAGCTCCTTCGCCAGGGATCGGAGAGCCTCGCCGGCCGCCTCGAACGGATCGATCTGCCTGGCCTCAGCCTGCAGGAAGTTGGCACCGCCAAACTCGACCGCCATTGGCGCCGCGGTGGCTTCCCCGCATCTTTTCTCGCCGGCAGTGAGCGCACGAGCGTCATCTGGCGCGCGAACTTCGCTCGGTCGATCGTGGAGCGCGACCTGCCGCAACTCGGCTTGCGGGCGCCGGCGGTCACGTTGCAGCGTTTCTGGGCCATGATCGCCCACTTCCACGGCAACATCTGGAACTCCGCCGAGCCAGCGCGTGCGCTCGGACTCAGTGAGCCTACGGTGCGACGCTACCTCGATCTCCTCACCGACCTCTTCCTGGTGCGTCAGCTTGCACCGTGGCACGAGAACCTGCTCAAGCGACAGGTCCGGTCACCCAAGGTATTCATCCGCGACTCCGGGCTGCTGCATCAACTGCTCGGGATCCGGACCGCCGCCGAGTTGCTGGTTCACCCACGTCTCGGCGCTTCATGGGAAGGGTACGCGATCGAAGAGACGCTCAAGGTGGTCGGACCGGACGATGCGTACTTCTGGGCGACGCACGGCGGGGCCGAACTCGACTTGCTCATGATGCTGCGTGGTCGGCGCTGGGGCGTCGAGGTGAAGCGCGAGGATGCGCCGCGCCTGACCCCGTCGATGCGCGCCGCACTCGCCGACCTCAAGCTCGACCGTCTCACCGTCCTCTACCCGGGCACACGACGCTACGCGCTCGCGGAGAACGTCGTGGTCGTGCCGCTCGCAGATCTCGCGACGGGCGATCCGGCCGCGCTCGCTCCCTAACGCGGCCGCACCTTCCGCGGCATCCGCTCCTCCGCCATCGCCGCATGGTACGCGTACGACGCCATGATCGTCGCGTTCTTCATCAGATCCTCGGCCTGGATCATGTCGTAGAAGTCGAGATTGGTGTGCCCGCCCGTGCCCGGCGTGCGGTCCTGCAGGAACTGGAAGCCCGGCAGTCCCACTTCGTCGAACGCGATGTGATCGGTGCTGCCGACGCTCTGGTTCGACACCGCGGTCATGCCGAGGTCGCGGAAGGGCTCGAGCCAGGCGGCGAGCTGCGCGCGGGCCTGCTCGTTGCCCTGCAGGTAGATGCCGCGGTACTGGCCGGCGCCGTAGTCCTGATTGAAGTAGGCGGAGAGCTTCTCGTACGCCGGCGTCACGCCCGTGCGCGCGTCGCGCGGATCGCCGAAGTGTTTGCGCACGTACGCACGCGAGCCGAAGAGCCCCTGCTCCTCGCCCGACCAGAGCGCGATGCGGATGGTGCGCTTCGGCTTCACGCCGATCGCTCGCAGGATGCGCATGGCCTCGAGCGCGACCGCGACGCCCGACGTGTTGTCGCTCGCATTCGGACTCGCGTGCCAGGTATCGAGATGCGCGCCGAGCATCACGACCTCGCCGCGCGGGTCGGTGCCGGGGATCTCGCCGACGAGGTTCACCGCCTGCTGCACCTGCTCGCCGATGCGATTGCGGACCTCGACCTCGACCGTCACCGGGAGGCCGCGCTTGAGGATGCGGTACATGCGGTTGTAGTGCTCGGGCGTGACGGCAACGATCGCCGGCGAGGCGAGCATCCCCGCGCGCGACCAGCCGTCCTCGCGCGAGCCGGGGCGCGAGAAGCCGCGCACCGCGCCGAGCCAGCCGCTCTCGCTCTGCAA
>JAYTNC010000095.1:0-3279 GCA_043748515.1 Gemmatimonadota bacterium
GCGAGAGCGCTCCGGCGCGCGGATCGCGCCTGCCGCTGCTCGTCGGGCTCTTGCTGGTCGTCGCCGGAAGCATCGGCGCGGCGGCCTGGCTGCGCCCCGGACTGTTCGCCTCGCTCGGCTTCGGCGGCGCCTTCGTGGCCGGCGTGCCGGGGGGCACCGTTCCCGACGACTCGGCCGCCATCCGCGATTCGATCGACCGCGCCGTGCTCGCGCGGATCGCGGTCGAGGACTCGGCGGCGAGCGCCGACTCGCTCGCGCGCCTGGTCGCGCAGGCGCGCACGGACTCGATCGCGCGCGCCGACTCGGTCGCTCGCGTTGCGGCGGCTGCGGCGGCTGCGGCGGCACGACGTGCGGCCGCGCCGCCGGCCTCGACCGTGCGCCGTGGCGCGACGGAGGCGCCCACCGGAGCGTTCCGCACGAGAAAGGACGGTACGCGCGACTACTCGCGTCCGGCCGCTGCGGCGCCCACCCGCCCGCCGACGCGTCCGCGGCCCTGATCCCGATCGCCCGCGGGTCCGCACCCGCTCGACGACCGACGACGTTCCTCACGCGATGATCCGCACCTTCCTCCGCTGGCAGGACGTCCGGCCCCATGAACTCCGCGCGCATACCGCGGTCGTGATCGACGTGCTGCGCTGGTCGAGCGTGGTCGTCACCGCGCTCGCGAACGGCGCCGCGTGGGTCGAGGCGTACGCCACCCCGGAAGAGGTCGTCGCGCGCGCCGACACGCTCGGGCGCGCCGATCTGCTCCTCGGCGGCGAGCGCGGCAACCTGCCGCTCCCGGGCTTCGACCTCGGCAACTCGCCACTCGAATACACGGCGGCGCGCGTGCGCGGCCGCGGCCTGATCACGACGACGACCAACGGCACGCAAGGCATCACCGCAGCCCTTGCCGCGGACGAAGTGCTCGTCGGCGCCTTCCTCAACCTGCCCGCCGTCCTCGAGCGACTCGCACTCGCGCAGGACGAGGGTCGCCCCGTCGCGCTCATCGCGTGCGGACAGGACGGCGCGATCGCCGAGGAGGACGTCGCCTGCGCCGGAGCGATCGCGATGGCACTCGGGGCGAACGTGACCGACGTCACCACCGAGCGCGCGATCGCGCACTGGGTGCGGAGCGGGCGCGATGCCGTGCGCGCCGTCACGGGCGCGCCGCACGCGGTGACGCTCATTGCCGCCGGATTCGGCAGCGACGTCCTCCACGCGGCGCGTTCGGGGGTATCCGATCTGGTGCCGTGCCTTGCGAGCGCTCGCCGACTCCAGGCATCGTACGGGTCCCCACCCGCATCCACCCCGTCTTGACCGTTTTCGATCTCACCGAAGAAGCACTGATCGACCGGCTCCGCCGCGCCACCATCGGCCGCTACGACGTGTACGCGGAACTCGGTGCCGGCGGCATGGCGACGGTCTTCCTCGCGCTCGATCTCGCCCTCGACCGGAAGGTCGCGATCAAGGTGATGTCGCCGTCGCTCATCAGCAGTCCGGGCGCGATCGAACGGTTCCGCCGCGAGGCGCGCGTCGCCGCGGCGCTGAGTCATCCGCACATCGTCCCCATCCACGCGATCGGCGAGGAGCCGGGGCTCGCGTACTACGTGATGAAGTACATCGAGGGACGTTCGCTCGATTCGGTGCTGCGCGCCGAAGAGCAGCAGGACATCGCGTTCGCGCAGTCGATCCTCGGGTACGTCGGCGGCGCGCTGCAGTACGCGCATCAGCGTGGGGTGGTGCACCGCGACGTGAAGCCGGCGAACATCATGCTCGACCGCGAGGGTTGGTGCTACGTCACCGACTTCGGCATCGCGAAGGCCGAGGGGGGCGCGGGGCTCACGAAGTCGGGTGTGATCATCGGGACGCCGCACTACATGTGCCCCGAGCAGTTCAACGGCCTCCCGATCACCGGCGCGGCCGACCAGTACGCGCTCGGAATCGTCGCCTTCGAACTGCTCACGGGGAAACCGCCGTACGGCGGTCCGTCCATAGGCGAGGTGATGCGCGGTCATCTGCTCGAGCCGATCCCGCCGGTCCGCTCCCTCCGCCCCGACGTTCCCGAGGCGATCGAGGCCTGCGTCACCCGCATGCTCGCGAAGGACCCCACCGATCGCTTCGCCAGCGTCGCGGAAGCGGTCGCGGCCTTCGGCACCATCTCGGCGGCCGCCGAACGCGACACGCGCGCGGTGATCGCGCGACTCGCGGAGCTGGGGGCCGAGGAGCAGCCGTCGATCAGCGTCCCGACGAGCCCCGTGCTGCAGCGGCGTCCGACCGTGCACCACGGGGCGGTGAGCGCGTCGACCACGCCGATGACGACGCCTGCGCAGGCGCGGACCGTCGCGCCGGCACGCACCACGCCACGGGCCGAGTCGAAGCCGCGCCGCTCGCGCGCGCTGCTCCTGGCGGGGATCGGCGCGCTCGCGATCGCGGGGATGTACGCGTGGCCCGCTGCGAACGACGAAGCGCTCGCGACGGCGCCCGCGCCGACCGCCACGCCTGTCGCTCCTGCGTCGAGGCCGCAGTCCGCACCCACCGTCGTGCCCGCCACCCGCGCGCCCATCCGCAACGTCCGCGACCGCCTCGAGCAGCTCAACGATCGGCGCGAGGCCGCCGGCCAGCCGCCGATCGAGGCCGCGATGGTCCGCATCGGCAGTCGCATCCCTGGTGCGGTGCTCTACGTGAACGGCACGACGCGCGGGTTGATCGGACAGAAGCCCACGCAGAACGTGCCCGTCGCCGCAGGACGCGTGCAGCTCACCATCAGCGCCGAGAACTGCCAGAGCTGGGACACCACCTTCACCGCGTCCGCCGCCGAGCGCGTCGTGATCGGATTCCGGGGGCCGAAGTGCTGAGGTCCGTCACCGTCCTGTTCGTGCTCGCCGCGGTGCTCGGCGCGCCGCGCCCGGCGCCGCTCGAGGCGCAGCAGCGCAGATCGCCCACCGACGACGTCATCGCGTCGATGAAGCGCGCGGTGAACGATCTTCGCTACGGCGAAGCGATCCGGCTCGGCCGCGATCTCGAAGTGCTCGTGCCGCAGATGCGCGCATCGCAGGTCGTCGCCTTCCGGCAGGTGTTCGCCCTCGCCTGGTTTCCCGAAGAGAGCGAGTTCCAGCATGCCGACTCCGCCCTGCGGCAGCTCGCCGGTCTCGTGCGCGTGAAGCCCGACGCGCAGCTCACCCAGGAGTTGAGCTGGAGCGGACTCGATTCGCTGCTCTCGCTCGCGCGCGACCGCACCTTCGGCTTCGCGGCGTCGCCCGCGGCCGAGTATGTGCTCACGGGCAGCGAAGCGACCGG
>JAYTNC010000096.1:0-3885 GCA_043748515.1 Gemmatimonadota bacterium
GACATGATCGAAGGGCGTGACCACTGGTATCATCGCCTCATGCAGCATGCGCACGACAAGTGCGAGCCCGAGGTGATGGATGCCGAGGATGTGCTCTTCATCCTCTACACGTCGGGCACGACGGGGAAGCCGAAGGGGATCGTGCACACGACCGGCGGCTACCTCGTGGGCGCGGCGAGCTCGATGAAGTACGTCTTCGATCTCAAGGAGAACGACGTCTTCTGGTGCACCGCCGACGTGGGGTGGGTCACCGGGCACACGTACCTCGTCTACGGACCGCTCGCGAACGGCGCGACCTGCGTGATGTACGAGGGCGCGCCCGACTGGCCCGAGCGCGACCGCTTCTGGTCGCTCATCGCGCGCCATGGCGTGACGATCCTCTACACCGCGCCAACGGCGATCCGTGCCTTCATGAAGTGGGGCGTCGAGCATCCACGGAAGCACGATCTCTCGTCGCTGCGGCTGCTCGGCTCGGTGGGCGAGCCCATCAACCCCGAAGCGTGGATGTGGTATCACGAGCAGATCGGCGGCTCCCGTTGTCCGATCGTCGACACGTGGTGGCAGACGGAGACGGGCTCGATCGTGATCTCGCCGCTGCCCGGCGCGACCGAGACCAAGCCGGGCAGCGCGACGCAGGCCCTGCCCGGCTACTCGGCCGACCTCATGGACAACGCGGCAAAGCCGATCCCGGTGGGAGGCGGTCTGCTGGTCCTCACCAAGCCGTGGCCGTCGATGCTGCGCACCATCTGGGGCGACGACGCGCGCTACGTGGAGACCTACTTCACCAAGTGGCCCGGCCGGCCCGATCTCTACTTCGCCGGCGATGGCGCCAAGCGCGACGACGACGGCTATTTCTGGATCCTCGGCCGCGTGGACGACGTGCTCAACGTCGCGGGGCACCGGATCGGGACCATGGAAGTGGAATCGGCGCTCGTCGAGCATCCCGCGGTCGCCGAGGCGGCGGTCGTCGGCAAGACGCACGAGTTGAAGGGGCAGTCGGTCTGCGCGTTCGTGACGCTGCGTGACGGCTTCACGAAGTCGTCGGAGCTACGCGACGAACTGCGCGAGTTCGTGGCGATGAAGATCGGCGCGCTCGCGCGGCCGGACGACATCCTGTTCTCGGCCGACCTGCCCAAGACACGCTCGGGGAAGATCATGCGGCGATTGCTGCGCGACATCGCCGAGGGGCGGGCGCTGGGAGACACCACGACGCTCGCGGATCCGAGCGTGGTGGCGTCGTTGAAGCAGCAGTATGAGGAGCAGGAGGGCTGAGACCCTCCGGTCGGTTCAGGGCACCGCAGGGACCGCGGCCTTCTTCGCCTCGTCAGCCGACACCGGCTTGCCGGTCTCGATGCTCTGGTTGGCCATGATGCGGATCTTCTCGGCAGTGACCAACTGGCGCATCTGGTCGTACGAGAGGCTGCCCGGGATGAGCTGGTCGCCGATCTTGAACGACGGCGTCTGGGTCACGCGGAGCTGTTCGGCCGCGCGGCGGTTGGCCGCGATCTGCGGGAGCTTGCTGCCGGAATCGAAGCAGTCCTCCCAGATGCCGACGTCGAGGCCGGCATCGCCCGCGATCTGCTTGAGCGCGCGCTTGGGGGTGCGGGTGGCCTGCGTGTTCCAGCGGTCCTGCGTGCGGTAGATGGCGTCATGCATCTCCCAGAACTTCCCCTGGTCGTTGGCACAAGCCGCGGCATTGTGCGCGGCGACGGCGTTGACGTGACCGTCGAGCGGGAAGTCCATGAAGCGGAAACGCATCTCACCGGTGGCCACGAGCTTGGCCATGATGTCGGGCTCCTCGATGGTCGCGAAGTAGGCGCATCCCGGGCACTCGAAGTCGGCGAACTCCACCACCTCGACGAGGGCGTCGGGGTTGCCCACCACGATGCCGGCGGCCGAGAGGTTGACGGCCGAGGCGGGATCGAGCTTGATGATGGTCGGCGGACGGGACAGAACCCAGCCGATGGCGCCCACGCCGATGACGGCGACGATGGCGATGATGGCGCCGAAGGGGCTGGACTTGTTGCTCTTGAGCTTGGACACGGTCGGGGAATCTCCGAGGGGTACCATGTGGGACAGGGTGTCCCAAAGTTACACCGGAGGGGGGTCTGGGGTAGGAGATGAGACCACGCCCGATTAGCTTTCCATTGCGGACGGGATACCCGTCCACGACCCTACATCCGGACGAGATGAGCAGACAGAGAAACCGCGGCCGTCCGATGGCGGCCCCCCCGTCGGCGTTCGACCAAGCGCGCGACGAGTTGTTCCAGCACATCATGCGATGCGGCGTGATCGGATCCGATCCCGAGCACATGCGTGAGTGGTTCGACGAAACGACGGCGTACTTCGCCGAGCGGTACCATGAACTGAGCAAGACGCAGATCGCGGACCTCCGGGTCCTGGGCGAGCGCTTCGCGGCGCCGACCAAGCGTCCTGAGGCCACTGCCGCCACGGCGGCCGAGCTGTCGAACGAGATGGCTGACGACACGGCTGATGAGATGTCGGACGAGACCGCGGGTGATGCGACCGCGGGCGAACTCGATACGGTCAGGGCAGCGTAAGCACGCGGACCGGATCGACAGGAGGCCTCGGGGCGATGCTCCGGGGCCTCTCGCGTTTCAGCGGCCCTGCGCGCGCCGGGATCGCAGCACGACGCCGAGTCGCGCCCCGCCGCCGACGGTGAGCTCGAGCGACGGCACGATGCGTCCGGCGGCGCGCGCCTCGACACCGACCACGCCGAGGAGGAATCCCTGGACGTCGTCGGAATCGGAGGAGTGTTGCGCCCCCAGGCCGGCGCCCGCGTAGAAGGCGCGCCGGCCCTCGGCGAACGGATCGAAGAGGAATCGGGCGGTACCGTCGACTCGCTGGATCGAGCGGAGACCGCTTGACCCATTGACGGCGCCAGCGCTCAGCGCGAGCCCGACTCGCGCGTACCAGCCCGCGCGGACATTCACCCCGATGCCGGCCATGGCACCGCCGAGCGGGGAGAGGACAGCGTCGAGCCGGCCCTCGAGCTGTGGCGCGGCCGTGGCACGCTGTTGCGCGGCGACGGTGAGCGGCGCGAGCGCGACGGCAAGAGTCAGCGCGAGCGCCAGCGCCCGAGCCCGAGCCAGCGCCAGCGCCAGCGCCAGAATGGCGGCCGTGAGCCGGCGGGCGGCGAAGCGGACTGCGAGGCAGGTGGTGCGGCGATCGGCGTGCATCGCCGAATGCTAAGCCCGCGCATGCCCCGTCCTCAACACGGATCGCTGATGCATCCACCGGTGCGCGGACCGGTCCGCGCACCGGCCCGCGCACCGGTCCGCGCACCGATCCGCGTGACGGGTCGCCTTGCCAGCCCCCCCTCTCGCCCTCTAGCTTCGCCATAGCCCCCTGCCTCCCGAGGAGTCGATGGCCGATACGGTCGCGCTGCTGCGCAGCGTTGCGATCTTCCAGGACCTCGACGACGGCGAGCTCGCTCGCGTCGCCGAAGTCGTTCGCACGCAGGAGTTCGTCTCCGGGGAGTACATCTTCAAGGAGGGCGAGGCGGGAAGCCGGCTCTACCTGATCGTCTCGGGCGACGTGCGGATCTCGCGCGTGGTCCCGGGGAGTGGCGAGGAGGCCCTCGCGGTGCTCAAGCCGGGTGCGCTCTTCGGCGAGATGTCGGTCTTCGATCGCAGCGAGCGCTCCACCGACGCGATCTCCAACGGCGGCACGAAGGTGCTGACGATCTCGCGCAGCGACTTCGACCTCCTGCTCGACTTCAATCGCGACATCGCGTACAAGGTCCTGTGGTCGTGCGTGCGCCTGCTCTCGGGACGGCTCCGCGCGACGAACGATTCGCTGCGCAGTTTCCTCGCCATGTCGATGTTCTGACCGGGCGACAGCGAACCGCAGGAACCACCACCG
>JAYTNC010000097.1:0-4827 GCA_043748515.1 Gemmatimonadota bacterium
CGAAACGGCTTGGCATGATGTGGCATACGCATCAGACGCCTACTTGACCGCCCGCGTCACCATCCGACTCGTACTATTCAGACGGTCGAAGACCTAGGCCGTCGGCGCGCCCCAGCCGCCGCCGCCCGGCGTGCGAAGCTCGATCACGTCGCCGGGGCTCAGCTCGCGACGGCACTTGGCGGGCAGCGGTTCGCCGTTGAGCAGATTCTCGCCGCACGCGCCGTCGGCGCCGCCGGCGGCCCCGCGCGGCGCCCGCCGGCGGCGCTCGGTGAGCAACGTGACGGTGCAGGGCGCGAGCACCCGATACGCGCGCACCACGCCGTCGCCTCCACGATGCATCCCCACTCCACCCGAGCCGCGTCGCACGGCGTAGCGTTCGATCACGAGCGGGTAGGCGCGTTCGAGCGATTCGATCGGCGTGTTGCGCGTGTTGCTCATGCCGACATGCACCGCGTCGGGGCCGGGACCCTTCGCGCTCGCGCCCTGGCCGCCGCCGAGCGTCTCGTAGAAGGTCCAGCCCGCGCCGCCGAACGTGATGTTGTTCATGGTGCCCTGCCCCTGCGCGGGTACATCCACGCCCGCCGACGCGAAGGCGGCGAAGAGCAGGTCGGTGATCCGCTGGCTCATCTCGACGTTGCCGGCGGCGACCGCGGCCGGCGCGCGCGCGGCGAGACAGCAGTCGTCGGGCGTGGTGATCCGGATCGGCCGCGCGATGCCCTCGTTGGTCGGCACGTCGTCGGGCAGCAGCGAACGCAGCACGAAGAGCGCGGCGGCGCGCGTGACCTGGATGGGGCAGTTCACGTTGCCGCGCACCATCGGCGAGGTGCCGGTGAAGTCGAGGTGCAGCGCGCCGTCGCACACGCTGAGCGCGACGCGCAGCGGCACCTCCTCCTCAGAAACGCCGTCGCCCTCGAGCGCATCTTCGGCAGTGCCCGTCGCGCCCTCGAGCGCTGCGAGACGCGAAACGGCACGTCGCTCGGCGTAGTCGAGCAGTCCCGCCGTGACGCTCGCGAGGCGCGCGGCGCCATGCTGCCGGAGCAGTGCGCGCCAGCCGCGCGCGCCGACCTCGCAGGCCGCGCGCTGCGCCGCGAGGTCGCCGCGGCGTTCGGCGGGCGTGCGGACGTTCGCGAGGATCAGCGCGAGGAGTTCCGCGTCGGGCACGCCCTCGCGCTCGAGGCGGACCGGCGGCAGGATGAGTCCTTCCTGCACGAGCTCCGTGGCGCCCTGCGGCATGGAGCCTGGGCTCATGCCGCCGACGTCGGCATGGTGCGCGCGCACGACCGCGTAACCGGCGATACCGCCGGCGATACCGCCGGTGCCGTCGGCGATCGCCTCGATCATCGTGAGATCGGGGAGATGCGACCCGCCCTGCCACGGGGAGTTGAGCAGGAAGACATCGCCCGGCCGCGGCATCGCCTCGCGCACCGCGCGCACGGCCTCTGGCAGCGCACCCAGATGCACCGGAATGTGCGCGGCCTGCGCGACCATCCGTCCTTCGGCGTCGAAGAGCGCGCACGACGCGTCGCGACGCTCGCGGATGTTCGGCGAGAGCGCGCCGCGCGTGAGCACGGAGCCCATCTCCTCGGCGATCATCGCGACAAGCGACGACCAGACCGAGAGTTCGAGCGGGTCGAGCTGCTGCATGCTCATGCGTCCTCCCGGTCGAGTCGCCAGCCGCCGATCGCAAGTGCCGTGGCGCTCCAGCCCTCGGCGATCCAGAGCGTCGCGTCGGGGAGCGTGACCGCACGCGGGCCGAGGAGCGCTCCTTCGGGCGCGGGCCCGCCCTGGTCGACGAGTCCGGTCGCGTCGAACGGCGTGCCCTGCGGATCGCGCCGGAACTCGGCGTGCGCGCCCGGATCGCTCGCCACATGGCGCAGCGCGACGCACTCGACCTCGCGCGGCAGCGTGAAGCCGTACAGCGCGCGATGCGCCTCCTCGAAGCGCGCGGCGATCTCGACGCCCGAGTCGCCTGGCGCGGCGGCGACTTCGAGCTCGTGCCCCTGCCCTTCGTAACGCACGCGCACCTGCCAGCGGCGATCGCGGCCGCCGACCGCACCGGCGAGTGCATCGCAGGCGTCGCGGAACCCGGACGCGTCGAGCATCGTGGTCCGCGCGAGCAGGCTTGCCGCAACCTCACGCCGTTCTGGCGCGATCGCGAGTCCGACGGCGCTCAACACGCCGGCGAAGGGCGGCACGAGCACGGTGCGCATCGCCAGCGTGTCGGCGAGGGCGCAGGCGTGGAGCGGACCGCCACCACCGAAGCCCACGAGCGCGCAGTCGCGCGGATCGACGCCACGGTCCACGCTGACGCGTCGCAGTGCGCGCGCCATCTCCGCGTCGGCGGCGCGCACGATCGCGGCGGCGGTCCGTTCGACGGTCGCGCCGAGTCGCGTCGCGAGCTTGGCGACCGCCGCCTGCGCGGCCGCACGGTCGAGCGCCACACCGCCACTCCAGCCCCCTGAGCCGATCCGGCCGAGCACGACCTGCGCATCGGTGACCGTCGGTTCCGTGCCACCGCGACCGAATGCGACCGGTCCCGGCCGCGCGCCGGCGCTGCGCGGCCCCACGCGCAGCGCGCCGCCCTCGTCGATCCACGCGATGCTGCCGCCGCCCGCGGAGACGGTCTCGACGAGCACGCGCGGCAGCGCGATCGGCACGCCCGCCACGCTGCCGCCCGGTTCCACGAGCGGCTCACCGGCGAGGATGAGCCCGGCATCGGCGCTCGTGCCGCCGATGTCGATCGTGAGCGCGTTCTCGATCCCCGCGGCGCGCAGCACCGCCGCCGCACCGACGACGCCGCCGGCGGGCCCCGACAGCGCGAGCGACGCCGCATGTCGCGCGGCATCGGCGGCGGCGCGCATGCCGCCACCGGAGGTCATCACGGCCGGCGCGGGAAAGCCCGACGTGCGTAGCCGCTCGCCGAGCCGCTCGAGATACCGCTCGACCCCGGGCCGCGAGTAGCCCTCGGCGACCGCGGTGGCGGTGCGCTCGTACTCACGGATCTCGGGGAGCACGGCGGTGGCCGCGACGACCGTGAGCGCCGGCGCGACCGCGTGGAACGCATCGGCGAGGCGACGCTCGTGCGTGTCGTCCGCGTAGGCGTGCAGCAGCGAGATCACGACGACGTCGGGCCGCAGCGCGAGCGCGGCCTGCACCACGTCAGCGATGTGCGCGTCGGTGAGCGCGCGCTCGACGCCGCGCACGGTGCGCCGCTCCTCGACCGCGATCACGTCGCCCGGCGCGACGAGCGACGCCGGATGCTGCGCGGAGAGATCGTAGAGCTTCACGCGGTCCTGGCGGCGCAGTTCGAGCAGGTCGGTCGCGCCCTCGGTCGCGCAGAGCACGACGCGCGCACCGGTGCGCTCGAGCAGGAGATTGGTCACGACGGTCGTGCCGTGCACGAGACGCTCGACCGGTCCGAGCCCGGCGCCCAGCGCCTCGAGCGCGGCGACGACGCCGACGCCCTGGTCCTCGGGCGTGGTGAGGACCTTGCGCGCATGCACCACGCCGTCGCGCGCGATCGCCGCGCAGTCGGTGAAGGTGCCGCCGACGTCGACGCCGGCGGCCAGCCCGTGCGCGGCCCGACCCTGCGCGACCGAGCCGTGCGCGGTCAGGCGGCCGCCGGCGCCGCGGCTGCGATTCGCGCCGCGCCGGAATGCCGATGGAACGCCAGCGCGAGCCCGAGGTGCGCGGGCAGGAGCAACAACAGCGGACCACCCATGGTTTGCGGGCCGAGGAACGCGACGACCGCGGCGAGCAGCGCCTGCGCGACGATCGCGAGCACGAGCCATCGTGCGAGCCGCGTCGGTGCGCCACGGAGGATTGCGCGCGCCGCGGGCACCGCCGCCACGAGACCGATCGGCGAAAGGAGCAGGAGATTCAGGTTGCGGAACCAGAACACATGCGCCGATCCGATCCACATGCCGAGCAGGAGCAGGCCGAGCAGTCCGGTGAATCCGTACCACGCGACGGCCATGACCGCGGCGGGCACGCGCGTGAGGCGCCGGCGCGCCACGCTGAGCGGCACGAGCAGGAGCATCCAGGCACCGAGGATCGGCCCCCAGGGTCCCATGGTGAGTCCGCGCCGCACTGCAGGCTCGGGTGCGCGCTTCGCCTTGTAGACCAGTTCCTCGCCGATCACGAGCGGGATCGGCGCGCCGTCGGCACCCGGGACCGTGACGTCGCGCAGATAATCACGCAGGCGCATCGGGATGAACATCGATTCCCACGCGGTGATCGGGACGTCGGCCTTGGGACCGAGCGCGATGTCGATGCCCGCCTGCGCCAGCGCCGCGGGAGAGGTGAGCCGCACCGACTCGGAGCGGAAGGTCCAATCGGTCGTGAGCACGGAGAAGCGACGCTTCAGCGAGCCGCCGAGCACGGAGTCGAGCGCATCGCGGACGCGGGTGGAGCAGTTGTCGAGGAAATAGTCGTAGCTGTAGTACTTGTTCTCGGGGAGCGCGTTGCGCGAAACGATCGCGGCGAGCGCGGTGCGCTGCTCCACCGTGAGCGCGAGCACCTGCTCGTGCACCTCGCGGTCGTGCGAGATGTAGACCTCGATGAGCCAGCTGCTGGGGAAGGCCTCGACCCAGTAGCGCGTGTCGCCGCTGAGGAACCGTCCGAGGAAGTTCGGCTCCTCGAACGAGAACATCCCCCAGTTGTAGGCGAGGTCCATCCCGGTCGTCGCGTCGGTGATGCGGATCGCGTTGTGCCCGAAGCGCTCGAACACCTCCTCGCCGGGCCCGAACGTGAGGATCGAGACGCGCAGGTTCGCACCGCCGAACGGGAACGGGTCCGCGGGCGTACTGCTCCCCTGCGCTCCCGCGG
>JAYTNC010000098.1:0-6106 GCA_043748515.1 Gemmatimonadota bacterium
CCCCGCGCGCAGCAGCGCCACATAGAGCGACCTCGTCGTCGGCCGGTCGTACGAGGTCATGTCGAGCCACCCCGTCTGCAGCGCGAAGTTGGTCGAGCCGAGGAAGTAGAGCCACTTCCCGTTCGCGTCCCACGCCGGCGAGATCACGTCGGCCATGCCGTCCGTGAGCTGCGTCGAGCGCCCCGTCTGCGTGTCGTACGCGAACACGGCGTGTAGCTGCGTGGGCAACCGCTTGGTGTACGCGATCCAGCGCGAGTCGGGGCTCCACCGCGGATCCATCGAGCGCGTGGGCACCATGTAGGTGTCGGTGTCGGCGTGCGTCGCCTTGCCGCTCGCGATGTCCACCACCCAGAGTCGCAGGTGCGTGTCGGTGAAGAGGATCTTCCTGCTGTCTGGCGACCAGGCGGGCGTGAAGTAGAAGGTCGGCTCCGGCAGTGCGATCGAGCGCGGAGTGCCCGTGCCGTCCTGATTCGCGATCACGAGCTGGTACTCGCCCGTGGCGTCGGAGAACCATGACAGGAACTTGCCGTCGGGCGACCAGGCGGGATTGCGATCGGCGGCCGTGGAGGTCGCGGTGAGTGCACGCCAGTCGCCCTTCTCGGCCGGCACCGAGAAGATGTCGCCGCGCGCTTCGATCGCGACGCGCTTGCCGGTGGGCGAGATCGCCGCGGCGGCGATGCGGCCCGTGACTTCCTTCCACTGCGGCACGAGCCAGGGGAAGTCGCCCTTCGCCGTGATGTTGAGCCGCGTGGTCGTGTTGGCGCGCGGATCATGCAGGTGCAGATCGCCCGCCTGCTCGAACACCACCACGCCCGCGCCCGCGCCGATGCTCTTCACATCCAAGTCAGTGAAGTGCGTCACCTGCTTGAGCTGCTTGGTGCGCGTGTCGTACGACCAGACGTTCATGAGCCAGTCGCGGTCGGAGAGGAAGAAGACGGTCTCTCCCACCCACACCGGTTCGATGTCCTTCGAGTCGGTCCAGGGCGGCGTCTCCACTTCCCAGGTGCCGACGTTGGTGATCCAGATCGGACGGTTCTGCCCGCCGCGATAGTTGCGCCACCCTTCGTCCCACGACGTCGTGAGCCGGTACGCGAAGCGCTTGCCGTCTGGCGAGAAGGTGCCCTGGTTGCCGCGCGGAATGCCCAGAGGCTCGGGCATGCCGCCGCTCTTCGAGATCTTCCAAAAAGTCTGCGCGGTGCCGGTGGGCGCCGCCGAGCGGGGCGACGAGAAGACGACCGCGTTGCCGTCAGGCGTCCAGCCCTGCACCACATCCGCTGCGGGATGCCAAGTGAGCCGCACCGGCTCGCCGCCGGTCACCGCTACCATATAGACGTCGGTGTTGCCGCCGTAGGTGCCGCTGAAGGCGATCCAGTTGCCGTCGGGGGAGAGTTCGGGATTTCCCGTGCTCCCCTGGAACGAGGTGATGCGTTTGGCGTCCCCGCCGGCGCGCGCCACGACCCAGATGTTGTTCGCGTACGCGAACGCGATGTGGCGTTCGCTCACGCTTGGCTGCCGCAGCAGGCGCGTGCGGGCGGCGTCCTGCGCCTGGGCGTCGAGGGCGAATGACGTGAGCACGAGGGCGGCCGCGAACGCGGGCCGACGGAACGAGGCGAACAGGGACATCGATTCTCCGGAGCGGGGACGCGCTCAACCTACGGGCGCGAGGCGTCGCTTGTCCACGCTCGCCGCTTCACCCCGCGCGCGCCGCGTCGCTTGTCCACGCCTGTAGCCCCGCGCACATTCCGCAGATGACGCTCACCTCGCTCCGCCGCGCGCTGCTGCTCGCCGCGCTCCTCCCAGCGGTCACCACCGCCGCCGCGCAGGCCCCGCGCCTGATCCCCGCCCCGCGCGAGATCGCCACCCCCGAGCCGCCGTACCGCTTCCGCGCGACCATCGAGTTCGGCGCGCTCACCGATCCCGAGGATCGCGTCGCCGCGCGCGAGTTCGTCGACGCCATGCGCGAGCGCGGCCTGCGCGCCGAACTCTCCACGCTCGATCGCGCCTGGCGCATCCAGCTCCACCGCCGCGGCACGTCGGCCGCGAACGCGGTGCTCGAGAGCGCCAAGCTCACCTTCGAGTCCGCGATGGTCGCCGAGGGCTACGTGCTCACGGTCGACGAACGCGGCGCGCATGTGGTCGCCGCGACCGACGAAGGCACCTTCTACGCGCTGCAGACGCTCAAGCAGCTCTTCACCGGCGCCGGCGAGCACGCCATGCTCACGCCCGCGCTCATCCGCGACTGGCCCGCCATGCGCTGGCGCGGCGTGCAGGACGACGTCTCACGCGGGCCCGTGCCCACGCTCGAGTACCAGAAGCGGCAGATCCGCACCTTCGCGACGTACAAGATCAACGTCTTCTCGCTCTACTTCGAGCATACGCTCGCCTTCCTCTCCAATCCGCTCATCGCGCCCCCGGGCGGCGCGATGTCGCGCGCCGACGTGCGCGAGCTCGTCGCGTACGCCGCACGCTTCCATGTGATGGTGATCCCGCAGCAGCAGACCTTCGGGCATCTGCATCACGCGCTCAAGCTCGAGCGCTACGCGCCGCTCGCCGAGACGCCGCACGGACATGTGCTCGCGCCGGGCCAGCCGGGTTCGCTCGCGCTCACGCGCGACCTCTTCGCCGAGATCGATTCGATCTTCCCCGCCCCGTTCGTGCACCTCGGCGCCGACGAGACCTTCGAGCTCGGCAAGGGACAGACCAAGCCGCGCGTCGACTCGGCGGGCATCGGTCCGGTGTACGTGCAGTACCTGAAGGACATCGAGGCCACGCTGCGCAGGCCCGGCAAGCGCTTCCTGTTCTGGGGCGACATCGCGATGAACCATCCCGCGCTGGTCGCGTCGCTGCCCAAGGAGATGATCGCGGTGGGCTGGGAGTACGGCGCGGCGCGCAACTTCGACCGTTTCCTCAAGCCGTTCCGCGACGCGGGCATGGAGACGTGGATCGCGCCGGGGCTCGCGAGCTGGAGCCGCACCTGGCCCAACAACAACATCGCGCTCCGCAACATCCAGGGCTTCGCGCGCGAGGGGCAAGCCGGCGGCGCCACGGGCATGCTCAACACCAGTTGGGACGACAACGGCGACGGGATCTTCGAACAGGTCTGGCAGGGCGTGCTCTTCGGCGCGGCCGCGGCCTGGCAGAGCGGCGAGTCGAGCATCCCGGAGTTCCAGCGGTCGTTCGGCTTGCAGTTCCATGGCGACACCACGGGCAAGATCGACGCGGCGCAGCGGCATCTCTCGGCCGCGCATGCGGCGCTGCAGGAGTCACGCGCCGGCGACGCGTCGAGCTATCTGTTCTTCGTCGATCCGTTCACCGACGAAGGTCTCGTCGACTTGATCCGCCTGCGCCCCGTGCTCTCGCGCGCGCGCGTGCATGCGGAGTCGGCGCTCGTGTACGTCGCGCAGGCGCGGCAGCAGCGGCACCTGCGCGAGCCCACCGCGCTCGACGCCATGGAGCTCGGCGCGCGGCGCATGGACTGGCTCGCCGCCAAGTTCCAGTTCGCCGACGAGATCGGTGCGGCCTTCGCGCGCGCCGAAGTGTCCGCGGCGGCGGGCACGGCAAGCTGGCTCGACCTGGCCGAGCTCTCGGGCATCAACGGCCGTCTGCAGGACATGCGCGACGGTTATGTGCTCACGCGCGAGCTGTTCGAGCGGTCGTGGCGGGCCGAGAACCGGCCGTATTGGCTGCAGAACAACCTCGCGCGCTACGACGCCGAGATCATCACGTGGACGCAGCGCATCAATGCGATGGACCGCGCGCGCCGGCGGTTCACTCGCGAGCGCAAACTGCCCACGGCCGAGGAGCTGGGGATTCCGCGCGCGCTGCTCGCGCCGGCTAGCGGGGCCGAAGTGTCGGTACCGCCGCGCCCGCGTCGCGACTGACGCGGAAGACCGCCGAGTCGGGGCCGTACAGCCTGCGGGTGAGTTCGGGACTGTTGTTTCCCAGCCAGTCATAGAACAGCGTCATGCTTGCCTCCGAGCGATCCTCGCCACCGAACCAGATCGGACGATGGCGAATCAGGTCACTCACCACGATACGATAGGTGTGCCCCTTCCGAATCGAGATCTCGTCGATGCCAATCGCCGTCGGGTCCGGGGTGCCTGCCTTCGCCAGCTGGGCCCGCATGTACTGCTTCTCCAGCGTCTTGACGGTATCCCAGTCGAGGTGCAACTCCTGCGCAATGTCCGTGATCGGCGCCTGCCGGCACCGCCGGCCTACGTAGTGAGCAAAGCGCTTGGTATAGAACGGATTGTCGGCCAGGAACGCCAGTTGTTCGCGCTTCACGCCTCCGCAACGGCGGCACTGCACGCGCCGGACCTCAACCTCCAGGTAGATGCGCAGGTCGCCGCAGGAGAGATCGCGGACCCGGCGCACCCGTCGGTCGTACCAGCCCGTCTGGACTCGACCGCACACGCCGCAACGTGTTTTTTTGAGCGCCGAACGAGCGTGATGACACGCGCCTTCGGCTCACCGAAGATCCCGCGCACCGTGTGGAGCGGACGCATCGCAGGGAACGCGTATGCGTCCCACAACCGCCGCCGTCGTTTCGCTGGATGCGCCATCAGGAAAGCGCCTCCGTTTCGAGCCGCCGCGGGAACGACCATTCCCACTCGGCGTACGCTCGGATTATGCCCTCAATTTGCCCACTCGACTTCCTGAAGAGCCACAATTAATCTTCGTGGCTGGTCAAACCGACTCCACAATCATTCGGTAGGCACACCGGCGGTCGCCACTCGGAATGTGCTCAATCCGCTCGACAGTGACGCGGTCACCGAGGACCTCACGGAAGAGCGTCAGCTCGCTGCCGCAGAGCTTCGGGCAGAACAGTGCTGCCTTGGAGATCGCGCAGTGGTTCTGTACGAGCTCGATCGCTCCATTCCGGAGGCGCTTGCACTCGGCCATATAGCCTTCCTCGCGTCGGATGCTCGCCAGAGCGGCGACGCGTTCTTCGAGCGGACGGTCCTGGCTTGGCATCCGCGCGCGATAGCTCTCCACCTGCCTTCGCGTCCTCTCAGCGGTCAGGCGTTCCAGGCCTTCGTCCCCCGACGCGCGCTGAATCGCCTGGAGCATGTCGACCGCGAGTTCCGCGTGGGAGTCCGGGAATCGATCGTTGGCCTTGGGCGTGAGTCGCCATACCCGCGCGGGCCGACCGACCTTCCGCCGCTCATCCGTGAAGTCGACCACCCCTTCTCCTTGAAGGACGGAGAGGTGCTGGCGGACCGCCATGGTCGTAATGGCCAGCCGCTTCCCCACACGCGCTGCGGTCTGGGGCCCGTGCGTCTTCAGCTGGAAGAGAACACGGTCCCGACCGGAACCGGGACTGTCAGGGTTCATGCTGCCAACTTGCATCTCGGACACCAGTTAAACAAGTTTGCAAAGTATCTTCTTTACAAATACATGTGACAAGGAGAGACATGCAGACCACCGATCCGAACCCTGGCCACGCGCCGGCCGCGTTGGCGCAGCCTTCGTCCGGTCCTGAAAAGTTGCCGGGCATCAAGCACATCATCGCGGTAGCCAGCGGCAAGGGCGGCGTAGGCAAGTCCACCGTCAGCGTCAATCTCGCGCTCGCGCTCCAACAGGCCGGCTATCGCGTCGGGCTGCTTGACGCGGACATCTTGGGGCCGAGCGTCCCCGTCATGCTGGGACTTCCTACCGGCGAGAAGCCCGAGACGACCGCGGACCAGCGGATCATCCCCGCGCAACGCTGGGGCCTGAAGGTGATATCGATGGGCATGCTCACCGGGGACGACAACCCGGCCATCTTGCGCGGGCCGATGGTGGGCAAGTACCTGAAAATGTTCATCGGCTCCGTGCAGTGGGGACGGCTGGACTATTTGATTTTCGACTTTCCGCCCGGGACCGGCGACACGCAACTGACGCTGGCCCAGAGCGTTCCGCTGTCCGGTGCGATTGTCGTGACGACGCCGCAGGATGTGAGCCTCAAGATCGCCCGCCGCGGGCTGCGTGCGTTCGAGACCTTGAATGTCGCCATCCTCGGCATCATCGAGAACATGAGCACCTTCACCTGCCCGCACTGTGGAGAAAACACGGACATCTTCCGCCGTGGCGGCGGCGAGCGGATGAGCAGCGAACTCGGCGTCCC
>JAYTNC010000099.1:0-14934 GCA_043748515.1 Gemmatimonadota bacterium
GACCTCACGGCGCGCCAGAAGTTCGAGCTCTCGCTGAGCGCCTCGGGCGTCACGCGCACCGAGCCCGACCGCTCCGAGTTCGTGCAGGCGATCTTCACCGACCCCAGCACGGGCACGGCGATGACCCCGCAGTGGTTCTCGTCCTCCAACGAGGGCGCGGTCCGCACCTACAGCGACCTCACCGAGGACGCCTGGGAAGCGCGTAGCCACTACCGCCTCCAGTTCGGTGAGGCGGGCCGCACACTCGCCGTGAAAGTCGGTGGCGTGGGGCGCCGCGCCACGCGCGAAGCCAACAGCTCGGCCTACAGCATCAACGCCTCGGGCATCACGCAGGCCGAGCGCGAGCTCGCGGCCGAGCGGATCTTCGACGGCCGCTACACCGCGCCCGGCGACAACGTCTGGCGCGTCACGCCGATCGGCGTGGGCGGCACCTACAGCGCCTCCGACTACCTGTTCGGCGGCTTCGCGATGATCGAGAAGGAGTTCGGTCCTCGCTGGCAGCTGATCAGCGGCGCGCGCGTCGAGTACAGCGACGTGCTCGTGACGGCGCAGCCGACGATCGGCGCGGTCTCCTCGACCAACCCGACCTTCACCGACGTGCTCCCCGCGCTCGCCCTGACCTTCCGCCCCTCCGAGTCGGTCAACTTCCGCATCTCGGCGTCGCAGACGGTCTCGCGCCCCGAATACCGCGAACTCGCGCCGATCCAGTACCGCGAGGTCATGGGCTTCGACAACGTGCTCGGCAACCCCGACCTCCAGCGCGCGCTCATCCAGAACTACGACCTGCGCTGGGAGTGGTACCTCGGCGCCGGCGAAGTGGTCAGCATCGGCGCGTTCGCCAAGCGCTTCACCAACCCGATCGAACGCGTCTACCGCGGTTCGTCGGGCACGCGCATCATCACGTTCGTCAACGCCGAAGGTGCGGACAACTACGGCCTCGAACTCGAGGGCCGCAAGTCGCTCGATTTCCTCGCCGACCGCCTCGCGAACTTCTCGGTCTCGGCGAACGCGACGCTCATGCAGAGCCAGATCCGCCTCGGCGACCAGTCGATCGCGGTGACGAACAGCAAGCGCTCGATGGTCGGCCAGGCGCCGTACATGTTCAACACCGGGCTCACTTGGACGAGCAACTCGGGCGCGTCGAGCGCGACCTTCCTCTACAACGTCGTCGGCGCGCGCATCACCGAGGCCGGCGAGGTGCCGCTCCCCGACGTGAAGGAACTCGAACGGCACATGGTCGACTTCTCGGTGCGCTTCCCGATCGGCGACCGCTTCTCGGGCCGCTTCGACGCGAAGAACCTGATGGACGCGCCCTACCGCCTCATGCAGGGTCCGATCACGCGCGAGAGCTACCGCATGGGCCGCGGCTACACCTTCGGCATGAGCTGGCGCCCGTAGGGCGCGCTTCGTGCCGCGCCGCCCGCATCAGGATGCGCGCGGCGTGACCGAGCCGTGACGAGAACGCCGCCGTGTGATTACACGGCGGCGTTCTCTTTCACACGTGGCGGATGCAATCGCATGCGCTGACCAGGTCCCTCACGTTCCTCCAAACAGGATTCCCAATGCTCCGACTGAACGGACGCATCATCGCCGCGGCCAGTGCCGCCCTTCTGCTCGCCGCCTGCAACGACACCGCCGACACCGGCACCGGTCCCATCGCGCCGGGCGCAGCGGTCATCTCCTCGAGCATCACCGCGAACCGCACGCTCTTCAAGGACACCGTCTACACGCTGCAGGGCTTCGTGCAGGTCACCAGCGGCGCGACGCTCACCGTCCAGCCGGGCACCGTGATCCAGGGCGACTTCGCCACCGTCGGTTCCTCGCTCTTCATCACGCGTGGCGCGCGCATCAGCGCGATCGGCACCGCCGCCGAGCCCATCGTCTTCACGTCGTCGCGCCCGGTCGGGCAGCGCCAGGCCGGTGACTGGGGCGGCCTGATCATCATCGGCAACGGCATCATCAACCGCGCGGCGCCGGTCATCCTCGAAGGCACCGGCACCGGCGCCTCGAACCCGTCGCAGGAGTACAGCGGCGGCAACAACAACGCCGACAACAGCGGCACGCTGCGCTACGTCCGCATCGAGTTCGCGGGCTACGGCACCGCGGCCGACCAGGAGCTCAACACGCTCACGCTCGCCGCGGTCGGCAGCGGCACCACGCTCGAGTACGTGCAGTCGCTCTACGGTCTCGACGATTCGTTCGAGTTCTTCGGCGGCGCGGTCAACGGCAAGTACCTCGTCTCGTACGAGGCCGGTGACGACCACTTCGACATGTCCGAAGGCTACGTCGGCCGCCTGCAGTACCTGATCGCCTACCAGAGCGGGCTCGTCACGGTCCGTCCGGGCGCCGGCAACACGTCGAACGATCCGCAGGGCATCGAGAATGACGGCTGCGCCGGCACCGGCTGCGCCACGGGCCAGAACTCCCCGCCCTTCACCGCCCCGGTCGTCGCGAACTTCACGCTCGTTGGCACCGGCACCGGCACGAGCGTCGACGCGACCAGCGGCGGCTACGGCGCGATCCTGCGCCGCGGGACCGGCGGCTTCTACGTGAACGGCCTGATCGCCCGCTGGCCGAAGGGCGGCATGGGTCTCCGCGACTCGACCACCACCAAGGTCCGCCTCACCGATGGGCTGCTCGACATCCGCAACGTGCTCGTGGTGCAGAGCCCGTCGATCTTCACGACCGCCTCGAGCGGCTTCGTCCTCACCGACTCGGTCGCGCGCAACATCGTCCGCGACGGCGCGGCCACCACGGCGAGCCTCTTCACGACCTTCACCATGCCTGCGGCCTCGGCCGCCTCGCTCGACTGGACCCCGCCGGCGGGCTCGCTCGCCGCGTCGGGTGGCCTCACCGTCTTCTCGGGCAACATGGCGACCGCCGCCGGCACCGTCGTGCTCGGCACGGCGTACCGCGGTGCCGCCGCGCCGGCCGGCACGAAGTGGTGGGCCGGCTGGACCGCCTACGCCATCAACTGATCCTGCTGGACTCCTAGTTCTCCCCACGCTCTCATGCAATCGTTCCCCATCCCCCCGCGTTTCGCGCGCGCCATCCCGCTCGCGGCGATCCTCCTCGTGCTCGTGATGCCCGCGATCGGCTGCACCCCAAGCGAGCCCGCCGACGCCCCCGACTCGGCCGACGCGCCCGCCGCGATGATCGACAGCGCACTGCCCATTCCCGAACTGCTCGCGCGCTTCCGCACCGCCACCGCCGACACGCCGACCGCGCTCGCGGGCGGCGCCACATCGCCGGAACTCCTCGCGCGCACGCTGCTCACGGCGCTCGCCGCGCGCGACACCGCCGCGGTCCGCGCCCTCGTCATGTCGCGCGGCGAGTTCGCCTGGCTCTACTATCCGGACTCGAAGTTCACCGCGCCGCCCTACGAGCTCGGCCCCGACCTCGTCTGGATCCCGCTCGTCGCCGCGAGCGACAAGGGGGCCGGCCGCCTGCTCGCGCGCTACGGCGGGCGCCCGCTGCGACTCGACGCACTCACCTGCCCCGACTCTGCGACGATCGAGGGCCGCAACACGATTCTCGGCGGATGCACCGTGCGCTTCGCCGTCGGCGACTCCTCTGCGCGCGACCTGCGCCTCTTCTCGTCGTTGCTCTCGCGCGACGGACGCTACAAGTTCCTCTCGTACGCGAACGACCTCTGACCGACCACGGCCTGACCGCTGATCGCCCCCCGACCGGACGCGATGCCCGCACCCCGATCCACCACATGGCTGCGCACCATCGCCCTGCTCTGGATCGGCCTGCTCGCGGGCTTCGCAGTGGGCGTCGAGTGGGTCACGACCCGGCCTGACGCCGCACCGCCGCCCTCGGGTGGCATCGACCTCGCAGGCGCGGGCGCGACCTTCCCGTATCCGCTCTATCGCCGATGGTTCGCCGAGTACCGCGACGTCGCCGGCGTCCGCATCAACTACTTCTCCGTCGGCTCGGGGGAAGGGATCCGCCTGCTCCTCGAGGAGAACGCGGACTTCGGCGCGACTGACAGGCCGCTGCGTGCGGACGAACGGGCGCGCGCACGCTGCGGGCCCTTCGAACTGCCGATGGTGGTCGGCGCCGTCGCCGTCGTGGTGAACCTTCCGACCATCGCGAACGCCGTCCACCTCGACGCCGACGCGCTCGCGGCGATCTACCTCGGCCGCGTCACTCGCTGGAACGACGCCGCGCTTCGCGCGCTCAACCCGTCGCTCGCACTGCCCGACGCGCCGATCCTCGTAGTGCAGCGCGCGCGCACGAGCGGCACGAGCGAGGTCTTCGCCGACTATCTCGAAGGCTCCTCCGCCTGGCGCGCCGAGCAGCGCGACACCACCGAACACTGGCCTGTCGGCGAACGCGTCGAGGGGAACGAAGGGGTCGCCGCCCAGGTGCGCGCGACGCGGGGCTCGCTCGGATTCGTCGAGCTCTCCTACGCGCGTCAGTCGGGACTCGCCATCGCCGCCCTGCGCAACCGCGCCGGGCGTTTCGTCCTCCCCGACTCGGCGAGCCTCGCGCGCACCGCGGCTGAACTCCTCGAATCACCGTCCGCCGACACGCTGCACGGACTCGTCGGCGCGCGCGACGCCGCGGCATATCCCGTGGCGGCCCTCACCCGACTGGTCGCCGACCGCGCGCTCGGCGATGCGACCCGGGCCGCGCACTTCATCGCCTTCGCGCGGTGGGCGCTGCGCGACGGTTCGCGATCGGCCTTCGCGCTCGGTTACGCCCCGCTTCCGGCCGGCATGGCGCGTCGTCAACAGCAGCGGCTCGGCGCGCTGCAGCCCGGCACCTGTCCCGTGGCGAGGACCATCTGATGGCGCTGCGCCCGACCGACGGACCCTACCGTGCGACGCGAGAGGACCGCAATCGTCGCATCGCCGCGATCGACATCGGCTCCAACTCCATCCGACAGATCGTCGCCGATGTCTTCCCCGACGGCGAGATCCGCATCATCGACGAGATGAAGGCGGCGCCGCGCCTCGGCGCGGGGCTGAGCGCCACCGGCCAGCTCGACGAAGCGAACATGGACGAGGCGGTCGAAGCGCTCGCGCGGATGGCGACGCTCGCGCGGCAGCAGGGCTGCAAGCGGATCGAGGTCGTCGCGACCAGCGCGGTTCGCGACGCGAGCAACGGCCAGACCTTCCTCACCCGCGTCCGGCGAGAGTCGGGACTGAAGCCGCGCGTCCTCGTGGGCGAGGAGGAGGCGCGCCTCGCCTTCCGCTCCGCCCTCGCGCATTTCGAACTCGGCGTCGGTCGCTCCGTGGTGATGGACATCGGCGGCGGCTCGCTCGAGCTCGCGCTCGCCGCCGAGGGCCTCGTCGAGCGCCTCGTGAGCTTCCCCTTCGGCGCCATCCGGCTCACCGAGCAGTTCCTCACCGATCGCCCGGGACCCAAGGGCGTGAAGAAGCTGCGCAAGCATGTGCGCGCGTCCATCAAGAAGGTATTGCCGGTGCGCGACTGGCGCGGCGCGACGGTGATCGGTTCGGGCGGCACCTTCACCAACCTCGCGGGGATGTTCCTCGCGCGGCAGGGCATCAAGGTGCGCAGCGTGCACGGCACGCAGATCCCGCGACACGAGGTCGAGCATATCCTCGAGACGCTCTCGAACATGACGTACGAGGAGCGCCTGCAGGTACCCGGCCTGAACGCCGGGCGCGCGGACATCATCGTGGCCGGTTTGGCCGTTGCCGCCGAGGTGCTCGCGCGCGTCGAACAGCGCGAGCTCACGGCGTCGGGCTTCGGGATCCGCGAGGGCCTGCTCCTCGAGAGCGCGCACGTGAAGGCGGTCATCGCCGACCCCGGCGAAGCGCGCGCCCGTTCCGTGCTCGGCTTCGCCGAGCGCTGTCACTACGAGATCCCGCATTCGAAGCAGGTGCAGGAACTGGCGCTCCAGATCTTCGACGCGGTCGGCGCGCGGATCGGGTGCGAGCCGGGCGAGCGCCAGACCCTCTCCGATGCGGCACTGCTGCACGACGTCGGCTACCACATCAACTACGAGCAGCATCACAAGCACTCGTTCCACCTCATCACGCACGCCGACCTGCTCGGCATCCCGCCGGCCGAGCAGGTGGTGATCGCGCACGTCGCGCGCTACCACCGCGGCGGCGAACCCAAGCGGAAGCACACCGCTTGGTGGGCGCTCGATCGCGAGTCGCGTGAGAAGGTGCGCCGGCTCAGCGCGATCCTCCGCGTCGCCGACGGCTTCGACCGCGGCCACGCGAGCGCGGTGGAGCGGGTGAAGGTGCGCTGGCTCGAGCGCGCGATTCGCCTCACGCCTATGCCGCGCCGCGCGAACGACCCCATGCGCCTCGAGCTCTGGGGCGCGAGCCGCAAGGCGGGACTGCTCGCCGAGGTCGCCGGGGTGCCGATCGAGGTCGTGAGCCCCGACGGGACCGTCGTCCAGGACTGACGGCGTAGGAGTCGGCACCGGCGACCCCCGCGCCGTTGCACGATCCGGCGTGCCATGGTGCCCGGTCGTGACCCGGCCGTGACAGAATCGTGACAAAGACCGGCGAGGTTCCGGCCGGGCCGCGACCCGACGTTCGTCCCCACCATTCAGAGGTCCTCCATGCGCGACTTCACGCTGCGAACCGGCATCGCCCGTTCGCTTCTCGTCATCCTCACGGCCGCCGCGACCATCGCCTGCGGCGGCTCGGGTGAAAGCCAGCCGGTCATGCTCACCGGCGCGGGTGCCACCTTCCCGTATCCGATCTATTCCAAGTGGTTCGACGCCTACTACAAGTCGACCGGCAATCAGGTCAACTACCAGTCGCTCGGCTCGGGCGCGGGCGTCAAGCAGTTCACCGAAGGCACCGTCGATTTCGGCGCCACCGACGGCCCGATGAACGACGCCGAGATCACTGCGGTGAAGGGTCAGGTCATCCACCTCCCGACGGTGCTCGGCGCCGACGCGGTCACGTGGAACCTCCCGTCCCTCGGCAAGACCGCGCTCAAGTTCGACGCCGCGGTGCTCGCCGACATCTTCCTCGGCAAGATCACCAAGTGGAATGACCCGCGGCTCGTCGCGCTCAATCCGGGCGTCGCGCTGCCGGCGATGGACCTGCTCGTCGTCCACCGCTCGGACGGTTCCGGCACCACCTATATCTGGACCGACTACCTCAGCACCGTCTCGACCGAGTGGCTGGAGAAGGTCGGTCGCGGCAAGTCGGTGAACTGGCCGGTCGGCCTCGGCGGCAAGGGGAACGAGGGCGTGACGCAGCAGATCAAGCAAATCGAGGGCACCATCGGATACGTCGAGCTGATCTACGCGCTCGCGAACGACCTGCCGGTCGGTGAGATCAAGAACAAGTCGGGCAGCTTCGTCGCCCCGACGCTCGAGAGCGTGAGCGCAGCCGCGGCCGGTCTCTCGCTCCCCGAGGACACCGACTTCCGCGTGTCGATCGTCGATGCCGCCGGCGCCGAAGCCTACCCGGTCTCGTCTTTCACCTGGCTGCTCGTGAGCCCCGACGTCGCCGACGTGGAGAAGGCCAAGGCCATCAAGGCGTTCCTCACCTGGATGACCGGTCCCGAAGCGGCCGCGATGGCGCGCGAACTCCACTTCGCACCGTTGCCGGCGTCGGTCGCGGAGCGCGTCAATGCGCGCATCGCGACCCTCAAGGGCGCGGGAGCGGTGCTGCCCTGAAGCCCGCACCCGGATCGCTCGCGGGGGCGTCGAAGGGGGACTCGTTCTTCAAGTGGACCCTGATCGTCGCCGCGAGCACGATCCCCGCGTTGCTCATCGCGTTGCTGGTGGAGCTCACCCGCGGTGCGCTGCCCGCAGCGAGCCGCTTCGGGGCGTCGTTCATCACCTCGTCCACCTGGGATCCGGTGGCCGGCACCTTCGGTGCGTGGCCGGCGATCTTCGGCACGTTGCTCACCTCGTTCCTCGCGCTCTCGATGGCCGTGCCGCTCGCGCTCGGCGTCGCGATCTACCTCACCGAGTTCGCGCCGGGCCGTATCCGCCAGCCGATCGCCACGGTGATCGAACTGCTCGCGGCGATCCCCAGCGTGGTCTACGGCATGTGGGGCATCTTCGTCCTCATCCCGTTCCTCACGAAGTGGGTCTATCCGGTCCTGCAGGCACGGCTCGGATTCCTCCCGTTCTTCTCCGGGCCGATCTATGGCCCGTCCGTGCTCTCCGCGGCATTGATCCTGACCATCATGATCGTGCCGTTCATCATGTCGGTCTCGCGTGAGGTCCTGCTCGCCGTCCCGTCCGGCCAGCGCGAGGCCGCGCTCGCGCTCGGCGCGACGCGCTGGGAGGCCGTGAGCACGGCCATCGTCCCGTACGCCAAGTCGGGCATCATCGGCGCGGTCATCCTCGGCCTCGGCCGCGCGCTCGGCGAGACGATGGCCGTGACGATGCTCATCGGCAACCGGCACGAGGTCGCGGCCTCGCTCTTCGCCCCCGGCTACTCGATGGCTGCCGTGATCGCGAACGAGTTCGCCGACGCGGCCGGCGGGCCGATCCACGAGTCGGCGCTCATCTACATGGCGCTGCTGCTCTTCGCCGTGACCGTGTTGATCAACGCCGTGGCGCGGCTCATGATCTGGCGCGTGTCGCGCGCGCGGGGGGTCACGTGATCTCGCCTCGCGCGCTCAGGCGCGGCAAGTCGCGCCTGATGGTCACGCTCATGGGCGTGGCCGTCGTGCTGGCGGTGCTGCCGCTCATCCTGATCCTCGGTTCGCTCATCCTGAAGGGCGCCTCCTCGCTCTCGTTCGGCTTCTTCGTCAACCGGCCCGTGCCGGTCGGCGAGACGGGCGGCGGCGTGGCGCACGCCATCAGCGGCACGCTCATGATCGTCGGCGTCGCGTCGCTCGTCGGGATCCCGTTCGGGATCGCCGCCGGGCTCTACGCGAGCGAGTACCGCGGCACGCGGCTCGCGCTCGTCACGCGTTTCGTCGCCGACGTGCTCAACGGCACGCCGTCGATCGTCGTCGGCCTGCTCGCCTGGACGTGGGTCGTCGCGACGCAACGACACTTCTCCGCGCTCGCTGGCTCGTTCGCGCTCGCCTTCCTGATGATCCCCATGGTCATGCGCACCACCGAGGAGCTCGTGCGCCTCGTGCCCGACTCGCTGCGCGAGGCGGCGCTCGCGCTCGGCTACACGCGCTGGCGCACCACGCTGGTCGTCGTGCTGCGCACCGCGCTCCCGGGCATCGTCACCGGAGCGCTCCTCGCGGTCGCGCGGATCGCGGGCGAGACCGCGCCCCTCCTCTTCACGGCGCTCGGCTCCGAGTACTTCTCGTTCGACGTCGACCGGCCGATGGCCGCGCTGCCGCTCGTCGTCTACAAGTACGCCACCGGACCGTATCCCGAGTGGCACCAGCTCGCCTGGACCGCGTCGCTCGTCCTGATCCTCGTCGTCTTCGCGCTGAGCATCGCCGCGCGGCTCGCCACCCGTCAGCGGTTCGGTCGACGTGACTGACGCCTCCGGCCGGATCCGCACCGAGGGGCTGAGCGCGATGTACGGGGACTTCGTCGCCGTGAAGGACGTCTCGCTCGCCTTCGAGTCCAACAAGGTCCATGCCCTCATCGGGCCCTCGGGGTGCGGGAAGTCGACCTTCCTGCGCACGCTCAACCGCATGCACGAGACCATCGCGGGCGCGTCGATCGAGGGCCGCGTGCGGCTCGACGGCGCCGACATCTACGCCGCAAGCGTCTCGCCGATCCGGCTGCGGCGACGCATCGGCATGGTGTTCCAGAAGCCCACGCCCTTCCCGTTCATGTCGATCGCCGACAACGTCGCGGCGGGTCTGGTGCTCGACCGCTCGCTCTCCAGGACGCGCGTCGCCGAGATCGTGGAACGCTCGCTCAAGCGCGCCGCGCTCTGGGACGAGGTGAAGGACCGGCTGAGCGCGAGTGCGATGGGGCTCTCGGGCGGCCAGCAGCAGCGGCTCTGCCTCGCCCGCAGCATCGCGCCCGAACCCGAGGTCATCCTTCTCGACGAGCCGACGGCGTCGCTCGACCCGATGGGCACGCAACGGATCGAGGAGCTCGTCTTCGACCTCAAGCGCGAGTTCACGATCATCATCGTCACGCACAACATGCAGCAGGCGGCGCGCGTCTCCGACACCACCAGCTTCTTCTACATGGGCACGATGGTGGAACACGGCGCGACCAAGCAGATCTTCACCACGCCCCGCGAAGAGCGGACCGAAGCGTACATCACCGGACGGTTCGGATGACGGCGCGCCCCGGCATGGACGCCGCCTCCCCGGCGATCGAGGCGCGTGACTTTTCGTTCTGGTACGGCGAGCGGAAGACGCTCCACGAAGTGTCACTGCAGGTCGCTCCGAAGGCCGTGACCGCGATCATCGGCCCGTCCGGATGCGGCAAGAGCACCTTCCTGCGGTGCCTCAACCGGATGAACGACCTCGTGGTCGACACGCGCACGGAGGGCGAACTGCTGGTCGAAGGGCGCGCAGTGTACGGCGCCGGCCTCGACCTCGTCGCGCACCGCCAGCGCGTCGGCATGGTGTTCCAGCGGCCCAATCCGTTCCCCAAGTCGATCTACGAGAACGTCGCCTACGGACCGGCGCTCAACGCGCTCGTTCCCAAGCGCGAGCTGCCCGAGGTCGTCGAGCGATGCCTGCGCCGCGCCGCCCTCTGGGACGAGGTCAAGGACCGGCTTGGCACGCCCGCGACGGGGCTCTCCGGCGGGCAGCAACAGCGCCTCTGCATCGCCCGTGCCCTCGCCAACGAGCCGACCGTCCTCCTCATGGACGAGCCCTGCTCGGCGCTCGACCCGATCGCCACGCTCAAGGTCGAGGAGCTTATCTTCGAGCTCAAGCAGGACTACACGATCGTCATCGTCACGCACAACATGCAGCAGGCCGCGCGCGTGGCGAGCCGGACCGGTTTCTTCGAGGGGGGCCGGCTCGTCGAGATGGGCGACACGCAGCAGATCTTCACTTCGCCGCGCCATGAGCGCACCGAAGCCTACATCACCGGGAGATTCGGATGACCGAGACGCATCGGCACTTTCATGAGGAACTCGCCGACGTGCGCTCGCGGCTCGTCACGATGGCCGGCGCCGCGGAGGCGGCCCTCGCCCTCGCGGTCGAGGCGCTGCTCTCCTTCGACGAGGGCCGCGCGCAGCGCGTCATCCTCGGCGACCGCGAGATCGACCGCCGCGAGGTGGACATCGAGGAACGGTGCATCAACCTCCTCGCCCTCCAGCAGCCGATGGCGCGCGACCTGCGCAGCATCACCTCGATCATGAACATCGCCAACGACCTCGAGCGCGTGGGCGATCATGCGGTCAACATCGCGCAGTCGGCGGCCCGCGTGTCGAAGGAACATCCGATCGTGCCGCAGGCCGAGATCGTGATGATGGCCCGGCTCACGCGGGAGATGCTCTCCGACGCCATGGACGCCTTCATCCGTGGCGATGCCGTGAAGGGGCGCGAGATCTGCCTCCGCGACGACCAGGTCGACGCGCTCAACCGCTCGGTCTTCCGCATCCTGCTCACGCACATGATGGAGCACCCGAGCATGATCAGCAGCGCGATGGAGATCTTCCTCGTCTCGCGCAACCTCGAGCGCGTGGCGGACCTCGCCACCAACGTGGCCGAGTCGGTCGTGTTCCTCGTGGAGGGGAAGTCGATCAAGCACCACGCCGAGGACGGCGCGGAGTGATCGCCGGGAAGAACCGCCCGCGCGCCCAGAGCGACGCGTACACCAGCAGCACGAGCACCGGCACCTCGATCAGCGGCCCCACCACCGCCGCGAGCGCCTCGCCCGACGTGATGCCGAACGTCGCCACCGCCACCGCGATCGCGAGTTCGAAGTTGTTCCCCGCCGCCGTGAAGCTGATCGACGCGGTCGTGGGATAATCGAAGCCCATCTTCATCGCGACCGCGAACGCCACGCCGAACATGATCGCGAAGTAGACGACCATCGGCACCGCGATCCGGAAGACGTCCATCGGCGACTCGACGATCCGGCTCCCCTGCATCGCGAACATCAGCACGATCGTGTAGAGCAACCCGAGCAGCGCCGTCGGGCCGATGCGCGGCAGGAAGACGCCCTCGTACCAGGCCTCGCCCTTCCGCGCCACCAGCGTGCGCCGCGTGAGCCATCCCGCGAAGAGGGGGACGCCGAGGAAGATCCCCACGCTCCGCGCGATCTCGCCCATCGAGATGTCGATCGCCGTGCCTTCCACGCCCATCCATTCCGGCACCACGGCGAGGAAGAAGTAGCCGAGGATCGAGTACGTCAGGATCTGGAAGACCGAGTTGAGCGCGACGAGAACCGCCGCGAGTTCATTGGAGCCGCACGCGAGCGTATTCCAGATGAGCACCATCGCGATGCAGCGCGCGAGGCCGATCAGGATGAGGCCGTTGCGGTACTCGGGCAGGTCGGGAAGGAAGACCCACGCCAGCACGAACATCAGCACGGGACCGACCACCCAGTTGAGCACCAGCGACGTACCCAGCAGCCGCGCGTCGCTCGCGTGCTTGGCGATCGACTCATAGCGCACCTTCGCGAGCACCGGATACATCATCCAGAGCAGGCCGATCGCGATCGGCACCGACACGCCGGCGAGTTGGACGGTGTCGAGCGCGGCGCCGAGTCCTGGCCAGGCGCGGCCGAGTCCGAGACCGAGGGCCATGGCCGCGAGGATCCAGAGCGGCAGCAGGCGGTCGAGCGTCGAGAGGCGGGGGGCGGTCGCGTCGGGCATCGTCAGGGCGGTGGGAGGAGCGTGCGATTGCGCAGCTTACGTATATGGTATAGCGTATACAAGATATGACGAGCACCGCGCTCCCGACAGCCTCCCGCGCCGCGCTGCGGCGGATCGCCGCACTGCATGAGGCTTGCGCCGATCCCGCACGGCTCCGGCTGCTCAACCTGCTGCACGCAGGCGAACTCTGCGTCTGCGACCTCACCGAACTGACCGGCATGAGCCAGCCGTTCGTGTCGCGCCATCTCGCGCGCCTGCGCGCCGCCGAGGTCGTGCGCGTGGAGCGCCGAGGGAAGTTCGCCTACTACGCCCTCGCCGTCCTCGCCCCGGGACTCGCCGCGCAGCGCGACGCCGTTCTTCTGGCGGTCGCCGCGGCGCATCCGACGCTCTCGCGCGAACGCCGCGCCGCGGGCACCGCCGTCGCGCGCCGCGACCGGCTCCCCTGCCTCTGAAACCGCCTCACGACGCGTGACCACGCCCATGCGCATCGCCCTGCTCTCCGACGTCCACGCCAACCTCCACGCGCTCGACGCGGTCCTCGCCGACATCGCCGCGCGCACCGACATCGCCGCCCGCTATCACCTCGGCGACCTCGTCGGCTACTCGGCCTTTCCCGACGAGGTGGTCGCGCGGCTCGACGCGGAGCGCATCCCCGGGATCGCCGGCAACTACGACTCCACCGTCGCGACCGGCTACAAGCACTGTGGTTGCCGCTCGGAGAACGCCGCACAGGAGGCGCTCGCGCACGAGAGCTTCGCGTGGACGCTCGCGCACACGACGGATGCCACCAAGGGCCGCCTCGCGGCGCTTCCGTTCCGGCTGGATGTCCGTCCGCTCGGGGGCCACGTCGCCGGACCGACGCTCACGCTCGTGCACGCGACGCCCGACTCCAACCTCGTGTACGTGACCGAGGACCGCAGCGACGACTTCCTGCGGAAGATGGCCGCGAGGGCCGGACTGAAGGAGGGCGATGCGCTCGCGTTCGGGCACACGCACAAGCCGTGGACGAGACTGGTCGACGGTATCCGGTTCGTGAACACCGGATCGGTCGGTCGGCCAAAGGACCGCGATCCGCGCGCCGGCTACGCCATCATCGATCTCGCATCGGGGGCGGCGCCGACCGTCGAGTTCGTTCGCATCGCATACGACGTCGGGGCGGCGAGGCAAGCGCTCCAACGCGCCGGCCTGCCCGCGAGCTTCGGCGTGACGCTCGAGACCGGGATCGCGTGACCCGCGTTGTCCAGCCGCGCACGACCTCGCGCGGCTGTCCTCGACCAGCGAGCCCCTATTCGTCCGTGATCGCCGACATCGCCATGCTCGAGGAGGGCGGCCGTCCCGGCGACCGCGGCGTGACGCTCGCGAGCGGGCTCGACTGCACGGGGAAGACCCCGCTCTCGCGGTTCGCGCCCCACGAGTCGCGCAGCAGCATGCGATGCGTCGCCCGCTCGCCGCGCTCACCCGGGTGGCGCTGCACGTAGCTGCCGTCGCTCTGCAGGTCCCACGCCTGCCGGTTGTCGCCCAGGCAGACGTCGAGCACCGAGTGCAGGCGCTGCTGGAACTCGCGGTTCGCCACCGGCGTCACCACCTCGACGCGCCGGTCGAAGTTGCGCGGCATCCAGTCGGCCGAGCCGAAGTAGTACTCGGGCGCGCCGTCGTTCGCGAAGTACCAGATCCGCGAATGCTCGAGGAACCGCCCGATGATGCTCTGCACGCGGATGTGCTCCGACAGGCCCGCGACGCCCGGACGCAAACAGCAGATCCCACGGATGATCAGGTCGATCTCCACGCCCGCCGACGACGCGCGGTAGAGCGCCTCGATGCATTCGGAGTCGACGAGCGCGTTCATCTTCGCGATGATCCGCCCGCGCCGGCCCGCCATCGCATGCGCCGTCTCGCGGTCGATCATCTCGAGCACGCGGTGCCGCATGTTCGCCGGAGCCACGAGCAGCCGCCGGTACTCGGCGCGGCGCGAGTAGCCCGTGAGCGAGTTGAAGAGATCGCTGATGTCCGAGCCGATCGCCTCGTCGCAGGTGAGCAGCCCGATGTCGGTGTAGATGCGCGCGGTCCGCGTGTTGTAGTTGCCCGTGCCGATATGCACGTACCGCCGGATGCCGTCGGGCTCCTTGCGGACGACGAGCGCGGTCTTCGTGTGCGTCTTGAGGCCGGGAAGCCCATAGACCACATGCACGCCGAACGACTCGAGCGTGCGCGCCCACGCGATGTTGTTGATCTCGTCGAAGCGCGCCTGCAACTCGACCAGCAC
>JAYTNC010000100.1:0-3265 GCA_043748515.1 Gemmatimonadota bacterium
GTGCTCAACACACTGCTCGACCGCGCCGGCGACAAGGACGCGCTGCCCGACGTGCGCGCGGTGACCGCGATGCACCTCGAACAGCTCGACCAGCGGATCGCGGCGATGGCCGGTGGTTCGCCAGCCGACCGTGCGCTCCGCGCCGCGGCCCGCCGCGAGATCGCGCGCGCGCTCGAGGGCGAGGACGATCCGGCCACGCGGACGCGCTTCGACGTGCTGCCGCTGCCCTGGCCCTGACCGCAGGGTAGCCTCTCACCCCGACCCGTAACTCATGGAACGTCGTCGCTTCATCACCGACATCGCGCGCTACGCGGCGCTCTGCTCGGTCGTGCCCACCGAGTGGCGCGTCGAGTCGCGCCCTCGGTACGTCGACGATCCGTTCATGCTCGGCGTGGCGAGCGGCGACCCGACGAGCAGCGGCGCGGTGCTCTGGACGCGCCTCGCGCCGCGGCCGTTCGAGCCCGAGGGCGGCATGCCCGGCTTCCGCCCGATCATCGATTGGGAGGTCGCCGACGACGAGAGCTTTGCCAGGATCGTGCGCCGCGGCCGCTACACCGCGGCTCCCGAGCTCGCGTACAGCGTGCATGTGGAGCTCGACGGACTCGCCGCCGATCGCTGGTACTTCTATCGCTTCCGCTCGGGCGAGGCGGTGAGTCCGGTCGGCCGCGTGCGCACGACGCCGCCCGCCGGCGCGAACACGCCGCTGCGCCTCGGCGTGGCGTCGTGCCAGAACTACGAGCAAGGGCTCTTCACCGCACTGGAGCATCTCGCGCGCGAGCGCTGCGATCTCGTCACGCACCTCGGCGACTACATCTACGAGTACGGCGCGCGCGAAGGGGCGGTGCGGCAGCACAACACGTTCGAGATCCGCACCGTCGAGGATTATCGCAAGCGCTACAGCCAGTACAAGCTCGACCCGGCGCTGCAGGCGGCGCACGCGATGTGCCCCTGGCTCGTGACCTGGGACGATCACGAGGTCGACAACAACTACGCCGGCGAGTTCGGCGAGAACGGCATGGAGTCGGCGGAGCAGATGCGCGCGCGCCGCGCCGCCGGCTATCAGGCGTGGTGGGAGCATCAGCCGGTGCGCGTGCCGCGCGCGCGGTCGTGGGCCGACCTCGATATCCGCCGCACGACCGACTGGGGCGCGCTCGCGCGCTTCTGGATGCTCGACACGCGCCAGTACCGTGATGACCAGGCCTGCGGCGACGGCACCAAGACGGTGCCCTGCGGCGAGTGGGCCAACCCGGCGCGCAGCCTCATGGGCGCGCAGCAGGAGCAGTGGCTCGGCGACGGGCTCGGCACGTCGCGCGCGCGCTGGCAGGTGCTCGGCCAGCAGATCCCGGTCGCGCCGTTCGACAACGCGGCCGGTCCCGAGACGCGGCTCTACATGGATGGGTGGGCCGGCTATCCCGCCGCGCGCGAGCGGCTCCTCGCCGACATCGCGTCGAAGGCGAAGCATCGCACGGTCGTGCTCACCGGCGACGTGCACGCCAACTTCGCGAACGAGTTGCGCGCGGGCTTCGATCGTCCCGACCGCGAGGTCGTCGCGGCCGAGTTCATCGGCACGTCGATCGCGTCGGGTGGCGACGGCGATCCGGTGTGGCGCGGGTCGAACGAAGCGCTCTCGGAGAATCCGCATCTCAAGTGGCACAGTGCGCGCCGCGGGTACATGGTGTGCGACGTGCAGCCGGAGGCGTGGACGACCGAGTATCGCGAGGTCGCGTACGTCACGCGCCCGGGTGCGCCGGTCACGACGCCGAAGAAGTTCAGGGTCGAGCATGGGCGGCCCGGCATCACCGAGGTCTGACCGCCCGAGGCATGCCCGCCAGAGGCATGCCCGCCAGAGGCATGCCCGCCACGTCATCGGCGCCGACTGGCGGGTGAGGGACTTCGATCGTACTCTAAGCATGGGTGGTGTCCTCTGTATGGGAGCGGAGATCCTTGCCGGGATTCACGCTCGAGTATGGAGGCACCATCTGCTTTTTCAACTGGACTTGGGACCTACCCCAAGCGCGCTGCGCACGACGCAGCAGAGGATGACCCGTGGCGCTCACGACACCTTCGTCAGTCCCGTTCACGCGATCCATTCACCGCCGCCTCGGCGCGATGACGACGCTCGCACTCGCCATGCTCATCGGTCTGGTGCCGGAAGCGCTCGCGCAAGCCGGCGCGCCGACGGTGACGATCACGCCAGCGGGCGGGCAGTATGCGGGGGGCACGGATGTCACCGTTCAGATCCAGTTCTGCGACAACCAAGGGCTGAATCTCGCGACGAAGCAGATTCTCTATAACGGTCAGGTGCTCGACTGGCCGGGCACCTCGAATGGTTTCGGTGGCACGGGACCGTGTGCCGCGGGCTATCTTGCGACCGGGACGCTCCAGGTCCCGACGGGGATCAAGGAGCTTCAGGCGAGTATCGAGGACAACGTGGGCCTCTGGAGCAGGTGGACGCGCGCGGAATTCTACTCGCCCGCCCGTTGGCAGTCCGCAGGCGTCGTCGCGAACAACCCATTCCAGACCAGTGCAGCGAGCGCTTCCGGTTCGTCCACGTTCACGGTGACGAACAAAGGCGGCGTGTCGGAAGTCATCGGCCTCACCACCGTGACGAGCGGTGGCGTCGTGGTGCAGGGCCGTCCGCCCACCGCCCCGACGCTGGCCGCCGGGGCATCGAGCATCGTCACTGTCAACTTCACCGCTCCCGCGAGCGGCACCGGAATGCTCTGGCTGCGCACGGGTCTCGGTGCGTCGAGCGATTCGGCGTGGACCGAGATCACGGTCGGGACGCCGTCGACGCCCGCGGCGGGCGTGGCGCTCCTCAACCCGGCCGGCATCGTGGAGAAGTCGCTCTGCGTGACGATCGCCGTCGGAGCGTCGGCTGCGGCGGAATGCGGTGACCTGCGGCTCGCGCATGCGCTCCCGAGCGTGATGACGCGCGGGAAGCTGCGTCAGCCGGTGTTGCACTACTCCGACCAGGCGGCCGAGGCCCTGCCCGCCATCGGTGCGATGGTCACGCTGCCCAGCGGGTTCAATCCTTCCGACACCCTGACCGCGACCTGGTGATCACTGCCGGTCCGAAGGCCGGGAGCTATCCGGCGGGCAAGTGGGTGGCGTCCGACTGGCCGGCCGGCGGTGGCACCCGTCGCATCACGGCCGTGATCGATGCGAGGGAGTTCCCGAGCGGACACTATCCCTACCGGCTCGATGTGCAGCGCACCGGCGGCGTCACCTACTCGGCGTCGGGGCGTCTGCTGCTCGTGAATCG
>JAYTNC010000101.1:0-4086 GCA_043748515.1 Gemmatimonadota bacterium
TCCGAGGCCGAGCGCGGGATGATCCTCGTGACCGGCGTCACCGGCTCGGGCAAGAGCACGACGATGGCGGCGCTGATCAACCACATCAACCAGCACCACAACAAGCACATCGTCACGCTCGAGAACCCGATCGAGTTCCTGCATCGCGACCTGCAGAGTTCGATCACGCAGTGCGAGATCGGCGTCGACACGGAGAGCTTCCGCGCCGGGCTGCGCGCGGCGCTGCGTCAGGACCCCGACGTGGTGCTGATCGGCGAGATGCGCGACCCCGAGACGATCGACACCGCGATGAAGGCGGCCGAGACGGGGCACCTGCTGATCTCCACCGTGCACACCCCCGACGCGCAGAGCACGGTGCTGCGCATCATCGCGATGTTCCCGCCCGAGGAGCAGGACGTGGTGCGCGTGCGGCTCGCCGAGTCGCTGCACGCCGTGATCTCGCAGCGGCTGCTGCCGCGCGCCGACGGCAAGGGCCGCGTCGCCGCGCTCGAGATCATGATCGTCACGCCGACGATCCGCGAGTTGATGCTCGACCGCGACCGCGTGGGCGAGATCCGCGACTTCATCGCCGAGGGGCGGGAGCAGTACGGGATGCAGACGTTCGATCAGCATCTCGAGGACCTCGTGACCGACGGCACGATCGAGTTCGGCGTCGCGCTCGCGGCGAGCACGCGACCGAGCGACTTCCAGCTCAAGATGCAGATGTTCAAGCGCCCGTCCATCGCCGGGGGCGCGATCGCCGAGCCCGCGGCGCCCTCCGACCCCGTGACCAACGGCTTCGGCACCGGCCTGGAGTTCCTCAACGGATGACGATCGATCTCGCTGGCATCTTCGCTCCGGTGGTCACGCCGTTCCGCGGCCACGACGAGGAGCTCGACCTCGACGGGTTCAAGTCGAACCTCTTCAAGCACCTCGATGACGGCCTCAGCGGCATCGTGGTCGCGGGCTCGACCGGCGAGGCCGCGCTGCTCGACGAGCACGAGCGCGCCGCGCTCGCTGTCGCCGCGCGCGACGTGGTGCCGTCGGACAAGCTGCTGATCGTCGGCACTGGCGCGGAGTCGGCGCGCCAGTGCATCGCGCGCTGCCGCGCCGCGGCCTCGGCGGGGGCCGACGCGGTGCTCGTCGTCGCGCCCCACTACTACTCCAACGCGATGTCGCGCGAGAATCTCGCCGCGCACTATCATCGCGTGGCCGACTCGTCGCCGTTGCCGGTGATGCTGTACAACATCCCGAAGTACATGCACTTCGCGTTGCCGGCGGACCTCGTCGCCGAGCTCGCGCAGCACGAGAACGTCATCGGCATCAAGGACAGCTCGGGCGACGTGGACATGCTCAAGGGCTTCCTCGCCGCGCAGTCGGATTCGTTCTCGGTGATCACCGGGAGCGGATCGGCGCTGCAGGCCGGGCTCGAGGCGGGCGCGCGCGGCGGCATCTTGGCGGTCTCGCTCTTCGCCGCGGCGCTCTCGTTGGAGACGTTCGCGGCCGTGCGCGCCGGCGACGCGGCCCGTGCGGCGGCCGCGCAGGCGAAGCTGCTCCCGATGGCGAACGTGATCGTCGCGAAGCTCGGCGTGCCCGGCGTGAAGGCCGCGATGGATCAGGTCGGCCGCGTCGGTGGGAAGCCCAGGCTCCCGCTGTTGCCGCTCACGACGGCGCAGCGCGAGGAGATGCTCGCGGCACTCGGCTAGGGGCCGGCATCGATTGGCCCTCCCGCCCGCGCCATTCCTGCTCCGCACGCTCGGTCCGCTCGTTCTCGAGCGGGCCGGCGAGGCGGGAGGCGCTTCGGTGGTCCAGCGCGGCGGCAAGCCGCTGGGGCTGCTCGCCTACCTCGTGGTCGAAGGGGCCAGACCCGTCCCGCGCGCGATGCTGGCGGACCTGCTCTGGGGCGACGAGTCGCCCGAGAGCGGCCGTGCGTCGCTGCGGCAGGCGCTCCACGCGCTGCGGAAGCTCCTTGGCGAGGAGGCGCTCGTGGGTGGGCGGGCCGACGTCATGCTCGCGCCCGGGCATGTCGCGTCGGATCATGAGCGCTTCGTGGAGGCCGTCGTGGTCGGCGACATGCAGACGGCGATCGACTGGTACCGCGGCCCGTTCTGCCATCAGATCGAACTGCGCTCCGCCACCGGGTTCGACCGGTGGGTCGATGCCGAGCGCGAGCGGCTGCGTCGGCTGCTGCTGCGCTCCGCGGAGCGCGAGCTCGAGGCGCGTCGCGCGTCGGGTGACCTCAAGGGCTCGGCGCGGCTCGCCCGCTCCGTGCAATCGGTCGAGGCCACGCTGCCGGAGGCCACCGAGCTCTTCGCCGATGCCCTGATCGCCGACGGCGACCGCGATGCGGCTCTCCGCCTGCTCGAGGCCCATCGGTCACGCCTGCGCGCCGCCGGCGAAGACCCTCCCGCCGGTTTCGAGTCGCGGCTCGCGGGCCTCGACCGCGCGACTTCCGCACGCATCGCGACCGCCGACGCGCGCGCCACGGCCGTCGATCTCGGGCAGCGATTCGTCGGGCGTGATGAGGTGATCGCCGTGCTGTTCAGGCAGCTCGCCGCCGCGCGAGGTGGTCGCACGATGCACGTCGTGATCGTCGGCCCGCCGGGGATCGGGAAGAGTCGCGTGCTCGACGAGTTCGACGCGCGGATCCGTCCGCGCGGGACGCGCGTCGCACGGATCCGGTTCCTTCCCGCGATGCGCACCATCCAGGGCTCCGCGCTCGCCGAGTTCGCGCGTGCGCTCTGCGCGCTCCCGGGTGCGATGGGTGTGAGCGAGTCGACCGCGGCGTCGCTCGTCGCGCTGCTGCCGGAACTGCGCGCGCAGTTCCCGTCGGCGCCCGCGCCGGCAGCGCCCGAGAGCGAGCAGGAGCGCACGGCGGCGATCGCCGACCTCGTCGCCGCGGTCTCCGAGGACCGGCTCACCGTGCTGTTGCGCGACGACGACCACAATGTCGATCCCCTCTCGCGCGCCGTGCTCGACGGCGTGATCCGGCGCGAGGACCTGCGGCTGCTCGACGTGCGGACCTCGCGCGAGCGCACCACCGACGGGCGCACGGACCGCGAGGAGATCCTGCTCAAGCCGTTCTCCGCGGCCGAGGTCCAGCGGCTGTTCGAGAGCATCGGGATCCTCCCCGACGCGCCCTGGGTGGAATCCGCGATCGTGCGGCTCACCGCGCGCACCGCGGGCATCCCGCAGCTCCTGTTGCAGCGCGTGCGCTCGCTCGGCGACCGCGGCGCGCTGCGGCTGAACGGGGAGCAGTGGAGCGTGGAGGACCAGTCGGCGCTCGTCGCCGCGCCGTCGGGCGGTGACGAACTCGAGCAGGCGGTCGGTGGGTTGCATCCGAGCGCGCGCCTCACGCTCGCGCTGCTCGCGCACTGGCGGCGTCCGATGAAGGAGAACGACCTGCGCGCGGTGCTCGGCGCCTACGATCCCACGCGGGCGGCCGGGGAGTGGGGGTCGGCGCTCGCCGAGCTCGAGCTGCGTGGCCTCACCACCGTGCGCGATGAGGGGTGGACGGTGGCGCACGAGACGATCGCGGAGTCGTGTCTCGACGCGCAGGCGAATGCGGAGGCCGAACAACTGCAGTTCCTGCTGGTGCGACACTGGAGCACGCCGGGTGCGCTCACGGTGCCGGTGCTCGAGCACCTGGCGCTGCTCTGCGGTGCGCGGGACCTTCGGAACGTCGCGGCGACTCTGGTGCGTGCCGCTGCGCGGGAGCCGGGGCTGCGTGACCTCGGGCTCCGGGGCAAGGCGCTCGCGCAGCGCGTCGCATCCGCTGCGGGTCGCTCCGATTGGGAGGCAGACCTCTACGCCGCGATCGGATGGCTGCGCCGCCGCTCGCGAGCGTCGCTCATCGGACTCGGTTCGCTGGCTGGAGTCTCGGCCGCCGTGCTGTTCTGGCTCGGCTGGATGCTCATGCCCCGGCTCGTGATCGAGTCGGAGCCGATGGCCGAGGGAAGCGGGGACAAGCCGCATCCGAATGCCGCGATCTTCGTGATCCAGCCACGCGTCGGGATCTACGATGGATTCGGGAGACGACTCGAGGGTCGTCGTGGCACGGTTCGCGTGCGCGGCGCGAACCGGAGCCTCGACGGCGACACCATCGTC
>JAYTNC010000102.1:0-3580 GCA_043748515.1 Gemmatimonadota bacterium
GTTCGTGAGCACGACCTTGAGCGGGTTGAGCACGCAGAGCACGCGCGGCACTTCCATGTTCAGGTCGTTGCGCACCGCATGCTCGAAGGCCGCGATCTCGACGCGCGCGTCCTTGCGCGCCACGCCGATCGAGTCGGCGAAGGCGCGGATCGCGTCGGGGCGCACGCCGCGGCGGCGCAGTCCTGCGATCGTCGGCATCCGCGGGTCGTCCCACCCGTTCACATGCCCTTCATTCACGAGCCGCAGCAGCTTCCGCTTGCTGAGCACCGTGTAGTCGAGCTCGAGCCGCGCGAACTCGATCTGCGTCGGCGGCGTCGTGAAGCCGGCCGCTTCGACGAGCCAGTCGTAGATCTCGCGGCTGTCCTTGAACTCGAGCGTGCAGAGCGAGCGCGTGATGCCCTCGATCGCGTCGCTGAGCCCGTGAGCGAAATCATACAGAGGGAAGATCTTCCACTCGGTGCCGCGGCGGTAATGGTGCGCGTCGCGCCGGATCCGCAGGAGCAGCGGGTCGCGCATGATCATGTTGTGGTGCCCGAGGTCGATCTTCGCGCGCAGCACATGCGCGCCGTCGGCGAACTCGCCCGCCTTCATGCGCCGCAGGAGGTCGAGGTTCTCCTCCGCGCTCCGGTCGCGGAACGGTCCCGGCGAGCCCGCCGAGGTCACCGTGCCGCGGTTGGTGCGGATCTCCTCCTCCGTCTGCGAGTCCACGTACGCCTTGCCCTTCATCACCAGCGACTCGGCGATCTCGTAGAGCTTCTCGAAGTAGTCCGACGCGTAGAACTCGTGGTCCCACCTGAAGCCGAGCCAGGCGATGTCGCGCTTGATCGCCTCGACGTACTTCACGTCCTCGGTCAGCGGGTTCGTGTCGTCGAAACGCAAGTTGCAGGTGCCGCCGAACTCCTTCGCGATCCCGAAGTTGAGGCAGATCGACTTCGCGTGCCCCATGTGCAGGAAGCCGTTGGGCTCGGGCGGGAAGCGCGTCGCAGGGGCGCGGCCGAACCGGCCGGTCGCGACGTCCTCCGCGACGAGTTCGCGGATGAAGTCGAGATGGCGTGCGGGAGAGTCGGGCGAGGTCTGTTCGGACACGGCGATCGGCTTGTGGGGAGGAACGTCTAAGATATTAGACTTCACGCCGATGAGCACTCGCGGACGGATCCTGGTGGTGGCGGCGACAGTGCGCGAGCTCGCGACGCCGGACGGCTGGCTCGCGCTCTGCTGCGGTGTGGGGCCCGTCGAAGCGGGGGCCGCCACAGCGATGGCGATCGCCCGCCACCGGCCCGACGCCATCCTGCACGTGGGCATCGCCGGCGGGCGCCGCGAGCGCTGCTTCGCGCCCGCCACGATCGTGATCGGCACCGCGGCGCGCTACTGCGACCTCACCGTGCCGGCCAAGTTCGCCCCGAGCACCGTCGCCGCCTCGCCGGCCTTGCTCGCGGCCGCCGAGCGGATGCTGCCCGACGCGCCACGGCTCGTGATCGGCACCAGCGCGCGCGTCGGCGGCACCACCGACTGCGACGTCGAGGGCATGGAGGGCTTCGCCGTACTGCGCGCCGCCGAGCTCGCGGACGTCCCCGCGATCGAGATCCGCGCCATCTCCAACGAGATCGACGAACCCGACCGCGCGAAGTGGCACTTCGACGCGGCCTTCGCCGCCATCACCGGCGTCACGCCGCGCCTGGTGGAGGAGCTCGTCCGTTGCGTGAGCTGACCTTCGGCTACTCGCCCTGCCCCAACGACACCTTCGCGTTCCACGCACTGGCGCACGGACTCGTGAGTGCGCCGTTCCGCATCAGGCCGGTGCTGCTCGACATCGAGGAACTCAACCGCCGCGCGCACACCGGCGAGTTCGACCTCACCAAGCTGAGCGTCGGCGCATTCGCTGCCGTGGGTGATCGCTACACGATGCTCCGCAGCGGCGCCGCGCTCGGCAAGGGCGTCGGCCCGCTCGTCGTCGCACGCTCGCCGATGTCCCTCGCCGAGGCGGTGCGCGGACGCCTCGCGATCCCGGGGCGCGAGACGACGGCCTACCGGCTGCTTCGGCTCGCCGCGCCGGAACGCGGCGAGATCGTGGAGATGCGCTACGACGGCATCCTGCGCGCCGTGAGCGGGGGTGAGGTCGACGCGGGACTCATCATCCACGAGAGCCGATTCACCTACGCCGATCACGGCCTCGTGAAGGTGATCGACCTCGGCGATTGGTGGGAGCGCGAGACGGGGCTCCCCGTGCCGCTCGCGGGGATCTGCGCGCGCGCCGACCTCGACGAGGGCACGAGAGTGGCGGCCGAGCGCGCGATCCGCGAATCGGTGCAATACGGCTTCGACCATCCCGAGGCGAGCCGCGAGTACGTCCGCGCGCACGCGCAGGAGATGTCGGCCGCCGTCTGCGCGGCGCACATCAAGCTCTATGTGAACGAGCACAGTCTCGACGTGGGCGACGACGGGATGGTCGCGATCGAGCGGTTGGTGGCGGCGGGCGGGTAGCGGAGGGCGACAGCGCGAGTGACCGCCTGGCGAACGATGATGAGGGCGTTCGAACGGTCCGTCGAGTCGCCCGGACAACGATACGGTGAAGGAGTCTCGCGACGGATGTCGCGACGCTTGCGATATGTCAGCCTTGACATCGTCACGCCTTCTCACCATCTTCGTCATGTCGATACTCCACAAGCCGCTGGTCTGGCTGCACGGGGAGGTCACGAGTCCGCCGTTCACGCCGGAGGCACGCCGCGAGGCGGGCTACCTGCTCCGCCTGCTGCAGGCGGGCGAGCGACTCGGCATGCCGCACTCACGCCCGATGCCCGTGATCGGACCGCGGTGCCACGAACTGCGGATCCCGGACGCCACGGTCACATGGCGGATCGTCTATCGGATCGAGCCCGACGCGATCGTCCTGCTCGAGGTGTTCGACAAACAGACACAGACCACGCCGACCCGGGTGATCGAGTCCTGCCGTCAGCGGCTGAGGCGATATGCCGGTACCTGAGTCCAGGGAGGATCCAATGAAGCGCGCGAAACGCGAACGTCTCGAAGCCGCCGGATGGAAGGTCGGTGGCACCGAAGAGTTCCTCTCGCTCAGCGAGGCCGAGCGAACGCTGATCGATATCCGGATCGCTCTGGCGAACACGCTCCGAAAGGAGAGGACGGCACGGCGGATCTCGCAGTCCACGCTCGCGGCGTGGATCGGGTCGAGTCAGTCCCGCGTGGCGAAGATGGAGGCGGGAGATCCCTCGGTCTCGCTCGACCTGCTGGTGCGGACCCTGCTCACCTCCGGCTCCAGCGGCGCGACCATCGCGGCGGCCTTCAGGGCGGCGACCGTCACCCCCAAAGCAAAAGGCCCGTCCATCCGAAGATGAACGGGCCCTTCGAGTTGCCCGCCATGGAATCGAACCATGAACCTCCGCATCCAGAGTGCGGCGCTCTGCCAGTTGAGCTAGCGGGCATCGACTGCCGACATCGAGGCAGAACGTGAAATTAGGGGAGCTGTCGCCTCGGGGCAACCCCGAAACGCCTACCTTACCCCCATGACCACAGACCTCGCCTACCCGATCGGCAAGTTCGAGCGCCCCGCCTCGAGCACGGCCGA
>JAYTNC010000103.1:0-28535 GCA_043748515.1 Gemmatimonadota bacterium
GCACGCGGCACTGGCGGCCCCGGCGCGGCGCGAACTGATGCGCGAGGAAGCCGAGCGGATCCGCGCGCAGGACGCCGCGATGTGTCACGCGATCGGCGAGCATGGCGCGGCGTTGATCGAGAGCGGGATGCGCATCCTCACGCACTGCAACGCCGGCGCGCTCGCGACGGCGGGCATCGGCACCGCGCTCGCGCCGCTCTACGTGGCGCACGTGCGCGGCGTGAGGCTGCATGTGTACGCCTGCGAGACGCGGCCCTTGCTGCAGGGCTCGCGTCTCACCGCCTGGGAACTCGCGCAGGCGGGGATCCCGGTGACCGTCATCACCGACGGCATGGCAGCGGGCCTGATGGCGCGCGGCGAGGTCGATCTCGTGATCGTCGGCGCGGACCGGATCGCGGCGAACGGCGACATCGCGAACAAGATCGGCACGTATGGGCTCGCGGTGCTCGCGAAGCATCATGGCGTGCCGTTCGTGGTGGCGGCGCCGATGAGCACCGTCGATCCGCACACGCCGGACGGGGCGGCGATCGTGATCGAGCAGCGCGATCCGGCCGAGGTGACGCATCTCAACGGCGTGAGGATCGCCGCGGAGGGCGCGCTCGTGCACAACCCGGCGTTCGATGTCACGCCGCACACGCTCGTGACGCGGATCGTGACCGATCGCGGCGTGTTCTGTCCGCCGTACGTGTTCGCGCCGAATTCCGCCGTGCTCCCTCCGCCCGCCTGAGGCTCCCGTGCGCCACGTCCTCGCTGTCGACCAAGGCACCACCAGTTCGCGCGCGCTCGTCGTCGGCGAGGACGGCCGCGTCGTCGGGCGCGGCCAGCGCGAGTTCACGCAGCACTTTCCGCAGCCGGGGTGGGTGGAGCACGATCCCGAGGAGATCTGGCAGAGCACGCTCGAGTCGGCGCGCGAGGCGATCGCGCAGTCGGGTGTCGTACCCGATGCGATCGGCATCACGAACCAGCGCGAGACGATCCTCCTGTGGGACCGCGAGACCGGGCAGCCGCTCGACCGCGCGCTCGTCTGGCAGGACCGCCGCACGACGGCGCGTTGCCTCGCGTTGCGCGCGGCGGGACAGAGCGAGGCGATCTACGCCGCCACGGGACTCGTGCCCGATCCGTACTTCAGCGGCACCAAGCTCGAGTGGCTGCTCGAACATCGCGCGCGCGCGTCGGGCGTTCCGGTGGAACGGCTCGCGGCGGGCACGGTCGACACCTGGCTGATCTGGAAGCTCACGAACGGGGCCGTGCACGCGACCGACCCGACCAACGCCTCGCGCACGATGCTGTTCGACATCAATGCGATGGCATGGAGCACGCAGCTGATGGCGCTCTTCGGCGTGCCGGTGGGGATCCTGCCCGAGGTGCGTCCGTCGTCGGGCGACTTCGGCGTGGCCGCGGCGGAGCATCTCGGCAGCGCGATCCCGATCCTCGGCGTCGCGGGCGATCAGCAGGCTGCGCTGTTCGGGCAGGGCTGCTGGCGGTCCGGCGAGAGCAAGAACACATACGGAACCGGCGCGTTCCTGCTGCTGCACACCGGCACGACGCGGCCGCCGGGCGGGCAGGGGATCCTCACCACGATCGCGTGCGACGCGCGCGGCGGTACGGCCTACGCGCTCGAGGCGGGGATCTTCGTCGCCGGTGCGGCGGTGCAGTGGCTGCGCGACGGGCTCGGGCTGCTCGGCAAGGCAGCGGAGAGCGAGGAGATGGCGCGCGCGCTCGGCTCGAACGACGGCGTCTATTTCGTGCCGGCGCTCACCGGCCTCGGTGCGCCGGCGTGGGAGCCCGAAGCGCGCGGCACGATCGTGGGACTCACGCGCGGCTCCACACGCGAGCATCTGGTGCGCGCCGCGCTCGAAGCGATGGCGTACGGCACCGCAGACGTACTCGAAGCGATGCGCGGCGCGAGCGGCGCGCCGCTCGACGTGCTGCGCGTGGACGGCGGCGCGACATTCAATGACTGGCTGATGCAGTTCCAGGCCGACGTGCTCGGCGTGCCGGTGGAGCGGCCCGACGTGATCGAGACGACGGCGATGGGCGCGGCGGGACTTGCGGGGATCGCGGCCGGGGTGTGGCCCGACGCCGAGGCGTTCTTCGCGTCGCGGTCGTATGTGCGGTTCGAGCCGGCTGGTGCGGTGAATCCTGCGCGGCAGGGGCTCGGTGGGTGGCGGCGTGCGGTGCGGGCGGCGGTGAGTTGGGCCCGCGATCGGGAGTGACCGCCGTTGCAGTAACTCTCACGTCAAACCCAGCGCATGCCCGGAATAACTCTGCTCCTCCTCGCCGGCTCGTTCTCGTTCGGCGGCCCGCCACGGCAACCTCCCGACCGCTGGTTCGCGCGCGACAAGGCGCTGCACTTCACCGCCTCGGCCATCATTCAGAGCGTCGGCCACTCGGTGCTGCGCGCGAACGGCCGCTCCTATCGTGACGCCGCTTGGACCGCCGCCAGCGTGACGATGAGCGTCGGCGTCGCGAAAGAGCTCTGGGACCGACACGACGGCCGAGTCTTCTCGCTCAAGGACCTCACCGCCGACGCAGCGGGGACGGGAACGGGCGCGGTCCTCATCAGGCAGATCGCTCCCTGACGCGCGGGTTCACCCCGCTATATTGCGGCATTCCGCTCCAGGAGTCCGAATGCAGCCTCGCATCAAGTTCCTCATCGGCGGCGCGATCGTCCTCGGTACCGCCGGCTTCCTCATGGCCGGCTCGATCAAGGACACCGCAGTCTACTTCCTCACTCCCGCGGAGCTCCAGGCGAAGGTCGTCGCCGATCCGAGCATCCGCGAGACGGGCGTGAAGGTCGGCGCGCGCGTGGTGCATGGCTCGGTCGAGCGCGACCCGAGCGGCAAACGCGTCCGGTTCGACATGACCGACGGCACGGCGACCTACAAGGTCGACTACCGCGGCATCATCCCCGACACGTTCAGCGACTCGGTGGACGTGGTGGTCGAGGGTCGCCTCGGCGAGGACGGCGTCTTCCACGCGACCACGCTGCTGGCGAAGTGCGCGTCGCGCTACGAGGCCGCACCCGAGGGCTACAAGCCCGAGATGCGCGAGGCTTACAAGGCCGCGGTGCCCGTGACCCCGCCACCCCAGTAAGCCAAGATGATCCTCGTCGGCGAACTGTCCCTGTGGATCGCGCTGCTGATGTGCGCGTGGTCCGTGACCCTCTCGTTCGCCGGTGGTGCGCTGCGCCGGACGGACCTGGTCGTCTCCGGTGAGCGCGGCCTCTACGCCGGCGCGGGCTTCGTGCTGCTCGCGTCGGTCGGACTCTGGACCGCGCTGCTCACGAGCGACTTCTCGCTCCGCTACGTCGCCTCGTTCACGAGCGCGAACCTCCCCGTCGTCTACAAGTTCTCGGCGTTCTGGGGTGGTCAGGCGGGTTCGATGCTTTTCTGGTGCCTCGTGCTCGCCGGCTACGCGGCGCTCGCGACCTGGGCCAACCGCCGCAGCGTGCGCGAGCTGATGCCCTGGGTGACCGGCACCAACGCGCTCGTCCTGCTCTTCTTCGTCGCGACCACCGCGCTCGCGAGCAATCCGTTCGAGCGTCTCGACTGGGTCCCGCCCGACGGCCGCGGACTCAATCCGCAGCTGCAGAACCCCGCGATGGCGATCCATCCGCCGCTGCTCTACCTCGGCTACGTCGCCACCGCGATCCCGTTCGGCTTCGCGATCGCCGCGCTCCTGACGCGTCGGCTCAACGCCGAGTGGCTCGGTGCGGTGCGGCGCTGGGCGCTCGTCAGCTGGGTCTTCCTCACGCTCGGCATCGTGCTCGGCATGTGGTGGGCGTACGTCGAGCTCGGCTGGGGCGGTTACTGGATGTGGGACCCCGTCGAGAACGCGTCGTTGCTGCCCTGGCTCACGGGCACGGCGTTCCTGCACTCGATCATGATCCAGGAGAAGCGTGGCATGCTGCGGAAGTGGAACGTCACGCTCGTCGTGGCGACCTTCCTCCTCAGCGTGCTCGGCACCTTCATCACGCGCTCGGGCATCATCCAGTCGGTGCACTCGTTCGCGCAGAGCTCGGTCGGCAACTGGTTCGCGGCGTTCATGATCATCGCGCTGCTCGCGACGGTCTGGCTCGTGAGCATCCGCCTCAAGGACCTCGAGGCGCACGCCCAGCTCGAGGCGATGATCAGCCGCGAGGCCGCGTTCCTCTACAACAACCTCGTGCTCGTGGGCATCGCGTTCAGCGTGCTCTGGGGCACGCTCTTCCCGATCATCAGCGAGGCCGTGCGCGGCTCGAAGATCACGGTCGGCGAGTCGTTCTTCAACTCGGTGAACGTGCCGCTCGGTCTGCTGCTGCTCGCGCTCACCGGCATCGGTCCGCTGATCGCGTGGCGCAAGGCGAGCGTCGCCAACATCCAGCGGCAGTTCGCGGGACCGGCGGCGCTCGGTCTGATCACCGGCGCGGCGCTCTTCGTGCTCGGGATCCGCGAGATCTATCCGCTCATGACGTGGGCGCTCTCGGCATTCGTCCTCGGCACCATCCTTCAGGAGTTCTGGAAGGGCGTCGGCGCGCGGCGGACGATGTACGGGGAGAATCCCGTCGTTGCGCTCGGAAGGCTCGTCGCGCGCAACCGCCGCCGCTACGGCGGCTACGTGGTGCACGCGGGCATCGTGATGCTCTTCGCCGCGTTCGCCGGCATGGCCTTCAAACTCGAGTACGACGTCGCGCTCGCCGACGGCGAGTCGTACACGGCGAAGGATCCCTACGGCCGCGAGTGGACCTTCACCAATGAAGGGCTCTCGGAGTTCAAGGCGCTCAACCGCGAGGTCGTCGCCATCGCGCTGCGGCCGACGCTCGCGGGCAAGCCGCTCGACCTGATCACGAGCGAGAAGCGTCAGCACTTCGATTCGCGCGGCAACCCGACGTTCCAGCCGTCGACCGAGGTCGGCATCCTCACGCGCAACGACATGGACGTGTATCTCGTCCTCGCCGGCGTGGTGCAGAACAAGGCCGAGATCCGCATCAATTTCAATCCACTCGTCGTCTGGGTCTGGCACGGCGGTACGCTCATGGCGCTCGGCGGCCTGATCGTGATGTGGCCGCAGTCGGAGAAGCGGCGTCGGCAGGGCGGCTATGTAGCGGAGCTCGCACCGGCCGCCGAGGTCGCGACCGCGTGAGCACACACAGCCGCCGTGAGTTCCTCGTCGCTTCAGTGGGGCTCGGCGCCGCAGCGGTCGCGCATGCCGTGAGTGCCGGCACGCTCGGCGCGCAACAGCAGACCGCGAACTTCGCGCCGATGGAGCAGGGGGCGTACCGGCCCACGCTGCGCCCCGCGAAGCCCGGCGCGACGCCAAAGCTCACGGTGGAGGAGCGCGACGCGCTCGAGCACCGGATCAAGTGCCAGTGCGGCTGCATCCTCGACATCTATACGTGTCGCACCACCGACTTCACCTGTCAGGTCTCGCCGGCGATGCACCGCGACGTGCTGCGGCTCGTCGCGGGCGGCTACGACGCGCAGGAGATCCTCGACGCGTTCGTGCTGACCTTCGGCGAGGTCGCGCTCACCGAGCCCAAGAAGGAAGGCTTCAACTGGGCCGGCTATCTCGCGCCGGGCATCGCGATCGCGACGGGCGCCGTGGTGATCACGATGATGCTGCGGAAGTGGGGCGCCGAGGCGCGACTGGCGGCCGAGGCCCGCGCGGCGGCTGCTCCGACCGGTGATTCGGGCGTGCCCGGCATGAGCGCCGACGACCTCGCGCGCCTCGACCGCGCGATGCGCGAGGACGCCTGATGCTCGAACTGATCGTCGGGAGCGCGCTCGCGGTGCTCGGGCTGGTCTTCGTGCTCGCACCGTTGATGCGCGGCGCCAGCTACAGCGGGGCCGCCATCGCCGCGCCGCCAGCCGAGGAAGCAAGTGCGATCGAAGCGCTGCGCGAGATCGAGTTCGATCAGGCGACGGGCAAGCTCTCGCCCGAGGACTACGCGACGCTGCGTGCGACCTACGCGCCGCTGGCGCTCGCCGAACTCCAGGCGCGCGAGGCCGGTGCGGTGGTGACCGAGGCCACGGGCGTCGCCGCGCGCGAGATCGGCGTCGGCGTTCCCGCGTCCGGCGCGCCCGACGATGCGGCCGAGCAGCTCATCGCCCGCATGAAGTCGCGCAAGCTCGCCTGCGCAGAATGCGGTCCGCGCCCCGAGGGCGACGCGGTCTTCTGCTCCGACTGCGGCCGGTATCTCTCGTCGGCCTGCCTCCGCTGCGGCGCGACGACAGACGACCCGCATTCCCGCTTCTGCGGGGAATGCGGGTCGTCGCTCGCGGCGTAGTCCGTCGCCGCTACTGCATCCCGGCCCGCGTCGGCAACGGCGCCGGCGTGGTGCCGGTGAGGAAATCCATCGCGAGCGACGAGAGCGTGCGCACGCCGGCGGGCAGCGCCGATTCGTCGGCGAAGAAGTACGGCGAGTGGTTCTGCGCCGCCTTCTTGTAGTCCTGGTCGCGCGGCGTGACGCCGAGGAACAGGAAGACGCCCGGCACCTTCTCCTGGAAGTACGAGAAGTCCTCGGAGCCCGTGACCATCGGCGCGAGGCCCACGCGATCGGCACCGACCGCGCGGCGGATCGAGGGCATCATCCGCTCGGTGAGGCCCACGTTGTTCTCCGTCACGGGATAGCCGGCCGAGAGATTGATCTCGACGGTCGCGCCCGCGCTGGCGGCGATCCCTTCAGCGGTCCGCCGCACGCGCTCGAGGATCAGCGCGTTCTGCGCCGCGCCGAAGGTGCGGATCGTCCCGACGAGCATCACGGTGTCGGGGATGATGTTGGAGCGGATGCCGCCGTTGAACTGCGCAACGGTCACGATCGCCGGCAGTTCGGTGATGTTCACCTGGCGACTCACGATCGTCTGCAGGCCGAGCACGATCTGCGCACCGACGACGATGGGATCGACGCCGCCCCAGGGGGCCGCGCCATGCGTCTGCTTGCCGCGCACCTTGATCTCGAGCGTGTTGCCCGCGGCCATCGTCGCACCCGGGCGGACGAAGACGTCGCCTGCGGCGCCGGGCCAGACATGCAGGCCGAAGATCGCGTCGACCTTCGGGTTCTCGAGCACGCCTGCCGCGATCATCGGTGCGGCGCCGCCGGGACCCTCCTCCGCCGGCTGGAAGATGAAGACCACCGTGCCCGGCACCTGCGCCTTCATGCCGGCGAGCACCTCGGCGGTGCCCATGAGGATCGAGACATGGTTGTCGTGACCGCAGGCATGCATCACGCCGACTTCCTGCCCGTTGAACTGCGCGCGCACGCGCGACTTGAACGGCAGGTCGGTCATCTCGGTGACCGGAAGTCCGTCCATGTCGGCGCGAAGGGCGACGACCTTGCCCGGCTTGCCGCCGCGGAGGATGCCCACCACGCCCGTGCCGCCGACGCCGGTGCGCACTTCCATGCCGAGTCCGCGCAGATGCGCCGCGACGAGAGCGGCGGTGCGCGTCTCCTGCATCCCGAGTTCGGGATGCTCGTGGATGTCGCGACGCCACGCGACGACCTTGGGGTTCACTTCAGTGACGCGGCGGTCGAGCTCGGCGTGCAGGCGTGAAGCCTGCGCGAATGCGGACGATGCCACGGCCGAGAGGCCGAGCGCGATCGTGAGCGTGCGGATGGTGCGACGGAGCATCGGTCGGCCTCGTTGGAGCGGTGGGGTGCGGCAGGCACGGGCAGGTGCCGGTCCGCGTTCGTAGATTCTAACCCATATGGGTGCCCAGTCCATCCCGCCGCAACTCGCTGCGATCGGGCGCGAGTACGATCTCCTCGACGCACGTGTGCGGGAATTGCTCGCGGTCGTGCCGGATCCCCGCTGGAACGTGCGCGCCGATCCCTCGGCGTGGTCGGTCGCCGAGTGCTTCGCGCACCTCAACCTCACGTCCGCGGCGATGGTGCCGCGGCTGCGCGCGGTGTGGCCCGATGCCCGCGCACTCGGCCCCCCGCCCGCGCGATACAAGGCGGGTATCGTCGGCGCGATCCTCTCGGCGATGGTCGGGCCGCTGCCGCGCATCGGCCGCTTCCGACTTGGCCGCGTGAAGACACTCGCGGCATTCATCCCGCAAGGCGCGCAGCCGCGCGAGGCGATCATGCGCGAGTTCGCGGAGTGGCGCGTCGCCGAGCGTTCGCTCCTACGCGAAGCGTCGGAGATGCCGGTCGATCGCGTGCGGATCGAGTCGCCGTTCGCGCCCGGATTGTTCTACGACGGCTATTCGTCGCTGCGGATCCTCGTTCGACACGCGCACCGCCATGTGGATCAGGCGGCGCGCGCCTGGGGCGACGGCTAGGCGGCGTTCGCGTCGGCGATCGCGTCGGCGATCGCCTCGGCGCGCGCTGCCGCACCCCATCGCTCGTCGATCGCGGCGGCGACGCGCGCGGCCGTCGCGGTCGCGCTCTCGAGCAGCGGGATCCCGGGACCGAGATACGATCCGCAGAACCAGAGCCGGCGCCCGTGTTGCGCGTGCAGCAGCGACATCTCGCGCGCGCCCACGAGTGACGCCGCATTCACGAGCGGCCGCTCGAAGCGCGCGTGCGCCTTGATCGTGTCGGGATGCGGCGCGACGATCGGGTTCCAGGTCTGGAACACCGGGCTCAGCTTGCGCAGCGCGGGCTGCACCCTGTTCATCCAGATGGTCGCCATCGGTTTGTCGTGTTCGCGGCCGACCACGAGGTTGACCGGCGCCCAGTGCCGGCGCTCCGTCGGCGCGAGGCGCGTGTCGGTGTGCACGGTGACCTCGCTCGATTCGTAGGCGAATCGCTCGAGCGCCTCGCGTTCGAGGCGATAGGAGGAGTGGAGCATCTTGGCGGCCTGGTTGGCCTGCGTCGCGACGACCACTTGGTCGAAGCGCTGCTCGCCTCCCTCCCACGCGATCCGCACCCCGTCGCCGGCGGGGTCGATCGAGCGCACCTGCACGCCGCACCGTACCTCGGCCAGCGGCGCGGTGAGTCGGCGCACCACCTCGCGCGTGCCGAGCACCACGCGCCGCACGCCACCGAAGGTGAGGCCGCGCGTGAGATACTCGAGGATCACGCGCGCCGGATACTCGCGCACCGCCGCGCTGCTGCAGGTGCAGACCGTCGCGAAGGTGGGGATGAGGAATCCCTCGGTGAACTCCTCACCGAGTCCGGCGCGGTCGAGCCAGTTGCTCAGCGTCTCCTCGCTGGCGCCGAGCGTCGCCAACGCGAGCGGCGCCATGCGATAGAAGCGCAGCAGGTCGCGGTTGATGCGCATCGCCGTGCGGCCGAGCGGCATCGCGGGGAGCGGCACGGACCGCCCGCCGACGGTGAGATTCGAATAGCGATAGTAGACGGGCCCGCGGAGCGCGCTGAACGAGCCCGCGTAGTTGGTGCGTTCGAGCTCCACGCCAAGCGCCTGATAGAGCCCGATCAGCGTCGGGTAGTACCCTTCGTAGATGACGCGCAGGGGCACGTCGATTCGCCAGGTGCCGCCGTCGTGCGCGAGATCGATCGAATGCGCGTCCATGCCGACGACCGAGTGACGCTCGAGGAGCGTGACGCGATGACGCGCGCTGAGTCGCCAGGCCGCCGAGAGCCCCGCGATCCCGCCTCCGACGACGGCGATCTCCATTCCGATCCGCAACTGCAACGCTCCGCTGTGTTCTGGGTACGAACGGAAGATGCCGCCCGGCAGGCCGGAGCGGTATCCGTGCACCGGCGCTACATTCGCCCTCCGCCCAGTTCCAGCGCCATCAGGGCCAGCCGCGTACTTCCTGACCATGGACGCCGTTCTCACCTTCCTCCTGAAGTATCCGTCGCGGGTCTGGGAGAGAGGGGACATCGTCTGGAGTCCCGTCCTGCCGTTGTGGGCGATCGCGCTGGCAGCGATCGCGGCGATCGTCGTGACGTTGTGGGCCTACGGACGGGTCACCGGTCTCTCACGCGGTCACCGTTCGGCGCTCGGCGCGCTGCGACTCGCCGCGCTGCTCATCGTGGTCGCCTGTCTCGCGCGCCCCACGCTCGTCGTGGCGAGCGCGGTGCCGCAGCGCAACGTGCTCGCCGTGCTGCTCGACGACTCCCGCTCGATGGCCCTGCGCGACCTCGGAACCGACTCGCGCGCGGCGCTCGTCGAACGGACGTTCGCCGATTCCACCGCGCTCGTGCGCGCGCTCGCCGACTGCTTCGCGCTGCGGTTCTATCGCTTCGCGGCCGATGTGCGTCCCGCGAGTTCCGCGGCTGGACTGCGCACGCTCGGCACTCGCACGGATCTCGCCGGTGCGCTCGACGGCGCGCGGCAGGAACTCGCGGGCACTCCGCTCGCCGGACTGATCGTCGTCACCGACGGTGCCGACAACGCTGGACGCGAACTGGACCCGGCGCTGCTCGCGCTCAAGGCGCGGAGGATCCCGGTTTACACCGTGGGCGCGGGCGAGGAGCGCTTCGCCCGCGACATCGCGATCGAACGCGTCTCGCTCCCCGCGCGGCCGCTCGCCGGCGCGAATCTCCTCGCGGACGTCACGCTGCGGTTGCGCGGCGTCGCCGGCGAACGCGTCACGCTCACGGCCGAGGCCGACGGTCGCGTCGTCGCGACGGAAACGGTGACACTCGCCGCGAAGGAGGAGACCATGCGCGCCCGGCTTCGGCTCTCCGAACTCGGACCGGGCACACATCGCGTCACCGTGCGCACGCCAGCACTCGAACGCGAGACGATCATGGAGAACAACGAGGCGCACGGCCTCGTGCAGGTGCGCGAGGGGCCCGACCGGATCCTCTACGTGGAAGGGGAGCCGCGCCCGGAGCTCGGCTTCATGCGCCGCGCGATCGCCACCGACAGCGCCCTGCAACTCGTGGCGCTGCTGCGCAGCGCCGAGCAGAAGTTCCTCCGCCTCGGTGTGCGCGACTCGCTCGAACTCGCCGGCGGGTTCCCTGCGAGCCGCGAAGAACTCTTCGCGTATCGCGGGCTGATCCTCGGCAGCATCGAGGCTTCGTTCTTCTCCCCCGACCAGTTGCGCATGCTCGCCGAGTTCGTGAGTCAGCGCGGCGGCGGGCTCATGGCGCTCGGCGGGCGCGCAGCGCTCGCCGAGGGCGGCTTCCGCGGGACACCGCTCGCCGAGGTGTTGCCGATCGCGCTCGATCGCGCGCCGCGTGATGAGGAAGCGGCGCCGCTCGAACTGCGCGTGCGGCCCACCGCGGCGGGGCTGACGCAGGCGGCGTTGCAGATCGGACCGAACGACTCGGCCTCGGTGCGCAAATGGGATTCGCTCCCGGCGCTCACCGTCGTGAACTCGCTCGGATCGCTGCGCCCCGGTGCGACGGCGCTGCTCACCGGACGCCGCGAGGGAGACAACGTCGATCATCCGGTGCTCGCGACGCAGCGCTTCGGTCGGGGCACGGCGTCGGTCTTCGCGCCGCAGGACAGCTGGCAGTGGAAGATGCACTCCACGGTCGCCGTGGACGATCTCACGCACGTGACGCTCTGGCGGCAGCTCGCGCGCGCTCTCACCGAGGAGAGCCCCGAGCGTGTCGAAGTCACCGCGGTGCCGTCGCGCGTGGCGCCCGGTGAGCCGGTGGAGTTGCGCGTGCGCGTCGCCGACGCGCAGTATCTCGACGTGAACGATGCGTCCGTCTCCGCGACCGTCACCACGCCGAGTGGGCGCGTGTCGGAGGTGCCGCTCGAATGGGCGCTCTCGGAGAACGGCGTCTACTCGGGGCGCTTCGTGGCGGAAGAGGCCGGCGTGTACGCGATCGACGCAGTCTCCCGGCGCGGGCGTGACACCACGCGCGGTCCGACGGCCGCGCTGCTCGCCGACGAACAGGGCGCCGACGTGGAGCAGGCTGAGTTGCGCGCGCCCTTGCTACGACGGATCGCGCAGGAGACCGGAGGACGCTACTACCCGCTCGCGCAGGCGTCCGCGCTCGCCGAGGACGTCGTGTTCACCGAGAGCGGCGTGACGGTGCGCGAAGCACTCGACCTCTGGGACATGCCGCTGGTCTTCCTCGTGCTCGCGCTGTTGCTCGGCGGCGAGTGGGCGCTGCGACGCTCGAGGGGGCTCGCATGATCCGACGGCTCCGGTCTGCGCTGCCGACTCGGCGTCTCGTGCGCGCGATGCTCGCCGCTGCGGGCTGCGCGCTGGTGTGCGCGAGTCCGGTCGCCGCGCAGCGCACGCATCTGCTGCTCGTCACCGGGCTCGGCGGCGAGCCGCAGTACTCCGAGACCTTCACGAAGCAGGGGGCGGCGCTCTACGACGCGGCGGGCACGCAGTGGCGCGTCGCCGACTCGAGCCGCACGTGGCTCGCCGAGGATCCGGCCCGCGATGTGAGGAGGATCACCGGTCGCGCGACCAAGGAATCGGTCGGCGCGGCCTTTCTCGCGCTCTCGCGTCGCGTCGGCCCGGGAGACCTGGTGGTGGTGGTGCTGATCGGTCACGGCAGCGGCGAGGGACCCGGCTCACGCGTCAACCTGCCGGGTGCCGATCCGACGGCGGCCGAGTATGCCGCGTGGATCTCGGGCTTCGCACGGCAGACCGTGGTCTTCGTCGTGGGCGCGAGTGCGAGCGGAGACTTCGCGACCGTGCTCAAGGGGCCGGGCCGCGTGGTGCTGACCGCGACGCGGACGGCCTTCGAACGCAACGAGTCGCTCTTCGCGGGGCACTTCGCCCGTGGCGTGGCGAGCAACGACGCCGACGCCGACAAGGACGGTCGCACGACGGTGATGGAGTCGTTCACGTTCGCCGTGCGTGAAGTGGCCAAGGCCTACGAGACGGAGCGCCGCATGCTCACCGAGCATGCCGTGGTGAGCGATTCGGTGCTCGCCGCGCGCACGGTGTACGCGGCGGCGGTCTCGAGCGGTGATCCGCGCGTCGTCGCACTCGTGGCCGAACGGAAGGCGCTCGAGGAGGAACTCGAGAAGCTGCGCGCGCGGAAGGCCGGGATGCCCGAAGCGGAGTACGACCGCGAACTCGAACGACTGCTCGTGGCGATCGCGGAGAAGTCGGCGGAGATCCGTGCGGTGGGAGGGCGGCCATGAGTCGAGCGGTCGTCGATGCAGGCGGGCGGGCGGCCAGCTGGGCACTCGCGTGCGGCCTTCTCACGCTCTGCATCCTCTCCCTTGGGCTCGGTGCGCAGGCGGCTCCTTCGGTGGCACCCGCGGCCGCGGCTACGCAGATCCGGACCACCCGCGTCGACCGCGCCGAGCTCGCCCTGCGCCGTGGAGACCGCGCGACCGCAGGCCGCGAGGGCGCCGCCATCGTCGCCGAGTACGAACGCGCCGCCCGCACCTGGTCGGCTCGCGATCAGGTCGCCGCCGGCCGCGCGTACCTCCTCGTCGCGACGAGCGACGCGAACGCGGTCCGCAGTGCGCTCCGCGCCTTCGACGCGGCCGCCGCCGCTGACTCGACGCTCGACGAAGCCGTGCTCCGTGCGTCCGACCTGCTCCTCGACAAGTACAACGCGCCCGACGCCACGCAAGGATACGAGAGCGTGTTGCGTCGTCGGCCGCGCAACGCGTGGGCGCTGCTGGGCATGGCGCGCGTGATGGAGTTCACCGGAGAGGGGGACGCGCTCGGCAAGGCGCGCGAGGCGATCGCCGCCGACGCGCGACTCGCGCCCGCGCATCTCTTCGTCGCGAAGCTGCACCTCGAGGCCGAGCGCAACGATTCCGCGCAGGCCGCCGCGCGCCGCGCGCTCGCGGTCGACGCCGAAGCGCTCGACGGCTGGGCGGTGATCGGCGCCGTGGCCTGGATCGCCGGAGACTCCGCTGCGTTCCGCGACGCGCGCGCCTCCGCCGAGCGCGTGTCGCCCAAGCCGGCCGCCTTCTATGTGACGCTCTCAGAGGCCGCCTCGCGTCAGCGCCGATACGCCGACGCCGAGCGCTTCGCCGCGCGCGCGCTCGAGCTCGACCCGCTCTCGGTGCCCGCGCTCGGCGCACTCGGCACCAACCGCCTGCGCACCGGCGAGATCGCGGCCGGGCGCGCGCAGATCGAGCGCGCCTTCGCGATCGATCCGTTCAATCTCTGGCACAAGAACACGTTGGACCTGCTCGACGTGCTCGCCGGCTTCCGGACCGTGCGCATGGGCCGCTTCGAGTTCGTCGCGCCGGCGCGCGAGGCCGACATCCTGCTGCCGTATCTCTCGCCGCTGCTCGAGGAGGCGTACGACAAGCTCGCGGCGCGCTACGACTACCGCCCGCAGGTGCCGGTCAGGCTCGAGATCTACTCGCGCAGCGCCGACTTCTCGGTGCGCACCGTCGGCCTCACCGGGCTGGGCGCGCTCGGCGTGAGCTTCGGCCGCCTGCTCGCGATCGATGCGCCCTCGGCGCGCGATCCGGGCACGTTCAACTGGGGCTCGACCTCGTGGCACGAGCTCGCGCACACCTTCACGCTCGGTCTCTCCGACAACCGCGTGCCGCGCTGGTTCTCCGAGGGTGCGTCGGTGCTCGAGGAGCGCCGGGCGCGCGAGGGGTGGGGCGCGCTCGCGTCTCCCGCGTACCTCGCCGCGCTCAAGGCCGGCGCACTGCGGCCGGTCAGTCAGCTCAACGATGGCTTCGTGCGCCCACGGACTCCTGCGGAGGTTGGGCTCAGCTACTACCACGCCTCGCTCGTCTGCGAGATGATCGAGGCGCAGTTCGGCGCCAAGGCGCTCGGCGACATGCTGCGTGGCTGGCGCGACGGCCTCACGAACGCCGAGGTTTTCCAACGCGCGCTCAAGCTCGACGAAGCCGCGCTCGACAAGCGGTTCGACACTTGGGTACGAGTCCGCTTCGCGAACGCACGCGAAGCCGAACTCGCCGCGGGCGATGCGGCGATCGAGCCGGTTCAACGAGACGCGGTGCGCGCCGAGCGCGCGGGCAATGATTCAGCGCTCGTGAGCGCCCTCGAGCGGCTCATCTGGATCTGGCCGTACGATGAGGTCACGCACCTGAAGCTCGCGGAGGCGGCCGCACGCGCTGGCATGCCGGGGAAGGCGGTGCGCGAGCGCCGCGCGGTGATCGCACTTGGGCCCTCCGATGCGCTCGGCGCGCGGGTCGAGCTCGCGCGCGCGCTGCTCGGCGCGGGCGATCGCGTGGCGGCGCGCCGCGAGGTGCTCGGCGTGCTGGAGCTGGCGCCGACCTACGAGAAGGCGCAGACGCTCCTGCTCGAGATGCGCCAGCCGGCGCCGGCGGGACGCCCATGAACAGGAGGACGAACGGGTCCACGAACGGGACCACGAACGGGACCACGAACGGGACCGCAAACGTTCAGCGGCCGCAGACGTCGAACGGCGCATGCTGACGCGCGCCCTCCGCCTCGTTCCGCTGCTCTGCGCCCTGCTGAGCACTCCGCTCGCCGCCCAGCGCGGTGGCCGCGGCGCCCCGCCGCCGGAGCCCGGCGTGAATCCCGCCTACGACGGCCGCTTCACCTTCGCGCGCATCCGCTACGAGATGGGGATGGATGCCGGCATCGGCAACTTCCGCCGCGGACGCGACCTGCCGTGGGCGCACGACTATCCGCGCGGCGAGCGCAACTTTACGCAGATCGTCTCCGAGCTGACCACCGTGCGCGCGCGCACGCAGGAGAGCGTGGTGATCGCCCTCACCGACCCCGATCTGTTCAAGTATCCGGTCGCGTACATGGCGGAGCCGGGCTTCTGGCGGCCGAACGACGTCGAGGTCGCGGGATTGCGCGCCTATCTCACCAAGGGCGGCTTCCTCCTGTTCGACGATTTCCGCGGGAACCACTGGGTGAATCTCGAGGGGCAGATGCGGCGCGTGATGCCCGAGCTGCGCTTCATCGAGATCGACGGCACGCATCCGATCTTCGACGCGTTCTATCGCATCCCGCAGCCGCACGCGCTCTCCTCGTACGGCGAGTACGCGCCCAGCTTCTGGGCGCTCTTCGAGGAGAACGACCCGACCAAGCGCATGATCGCACTCGCCAACCGCGACAACGACCTCTCGGAGTTCTGGGAGTTCTCGGGTGAGGGCTACTTCCCGGTGGACCTCACGAACGAGGCGTACAAGCTCGGCATCAACTACATCGTCTACGCCCTCAGCCGCTGACCAACCCCGTGGAGACGCATCGTGACCGCACCTGCTGAAGACCTCGCCGGACTCGACGACGGCGCCCTCGCCGACCGCCTGCACGCGGCCGGCGGCCGCATCACCGCCGAACTCCGCAAGGTGATCGTGGGGCAAGAGGCCGTGGTGGCGCAGGCGCTCATCGCGCTCTTCGCCGGTGGCAACTGCCTGCTCGTCGGCGTGCCGGGGCTCGCGAAGACGCTGTTGATCTCGACGCTCTCGCGCGCGCTCGACCTCAAGTTCTCGCGCATCCAGTTCACGCCGGATCTCATGCCGAGCGACGTGACCGGCACCGACGTCATCCAGGACGATCCCGCGACCGGACAGCGTCGCCTCGCGTTCATGCCAGGTCCGGTCTTCGCGAACGTCCTGCTGGCCGACGAGGTGAACCGCACGCCGCCCAAGACGCAGTCGGCACTGCTCGAAGCGATGCAGGAGAAGCACGTGACGGTGCAGGGTCGCACCTACCAGCTCGAACCGCCCTTCTTCGTCTTCGCGACGCAGAATCCGATCGAGCTCGAAGGCACGTATCCGCTCCCCGAGGCCCAGCTCGACCGCTTCATGCTCGAGGTCTTCCTCGACTACCTCCCGGAGGAGGATGAGGTCGCGGTCGTGAAGGCGACGACGGCGATCCCGACCGACACGGTGCGGTCGGTGGTCTCGCGTGACGAGATCATCGCGTTCCAGAAGGTCGTGCGCCGCGTGCCCGTCGCCGACGCCGTCACGCGCTATGCGGTCACGCTCGTGCGCACGAGCCGACCGGGCCCGGGCGCGCCGGACTTCATCACGCAGTACGTCAGCTACGGCGCCTCGGTGCGCGCCGCGCAGGCGCTGATCCTCGGCTCCAAGGCCCGCGCGCTCCTGCAGGGCCGCTCGCACGTCGGCTACGAGGACGTGCAGGCGCTCGCGCGCCCCGTGCTCCGCCACCGCCTGATCCTGAACTTCCAGGCGCAGTCGGAGAAGGTGACGCCGGATCACCTGATCGAGAAGCTCGTCGCCGCCGTCCCCACCCCCCGCTCGCAACTGTAGTCCACTTTCATCCTCCAACCTTCAGCCTTCATCGAAGCATGAGCGCCCACGAGACCTTCCTCGATCCCGTGCTTCTCGCACGGATCTCCGACCTGCCGCTCCTCGCGCGCACGGTCGTTGATGGTTTCATGCACGGCCTGCACCGCTCCGCGCGAAAGGGGCTGAGCCTCGACTTCGCCGAGCATCGCCAGTACCAACCCGGCGACGATCTGCGGCGCATCGACTGGAAGGCGTACGCGCGCACCGATCGCTTCTATGTGAAGGAGTACGAGGCCGACACCAACGCCGGCGTGCTCTTCGCGCTCGATGTAAGCGGTTCCATGGACTACGCGAGCGGCGCGGTCAACAAGTTCGCGTACGCCCGCATGCTCGTCGCCGCGCTCGCCTGGCTCACGCAGCGGCAGGGTGACCGCGTCGGGCTCGCGACGTTCAGCGACCGGTTGATCGAGATGATCCCGCCGAGCACACGGCACCTGCAGATGCTCCTCCACGCACTCGGTCGTGCGAGACCGACCGGTGAAGGGAAGCTGCCGCTCGCGATCGATCGCGTCGCCGACGTCGCGACGCGGCCAGGCATCGTCGTGCTCGTCACCGACTGCTACGACGAGCCGACCGCGCTCGGGCGCTCGGTCGACGTGCTCCGCGCGCGCGGGCATGACGTGCTGCTCTTCCACGTGCTCGACCCCGCCGAGGAGGACTTCCCGTTCGAGGCCGCGGCGGTCTTCGAGGATGGTGAGAGCGGGCTTCGACTCCCGCTGCGGCCCGACGAACTCAAGGACCGCTACCAGACCATGTGGCGCGCGCATCGCGCGACGCTCGAGAAGCGCTTCGCCGCGGGCGGCGTGGACTACATCCCCGTCCGCACCGACGCGCCGCTCGACCGCGCGCTCTATGCGTACCTCGACCACCGCCTCGCGCGGAGCCGGGTGCGCTGATGGGACTCGGCTTCCTCGTTCCGGCCTTCCTGGCGGGGCTCGCGGCGATCGCGATCCCGCTGCTGATGCACCTGCGCGACCGCAACGAGGAGACGCCGACGCGTTTCCCGTCGCTGATGTTCCTCGTGCGGCTCCCGATCCGCACGAGCGACCGACGCAAGGTGACCGACTGGCCCCTGCTCCTCCTGCGCGCGCTCGCGATCGCCGTGCTCGTGCTCGCGTTCTCTCGCCCCTTCTTCGGTCGCAGCGCGGAGGCGACCGCCGAAGGCCGCGCCCGCAACGTGGTACTCCTGCTCGATCGTTCCATGAGCATGGGCTACGCGGGCGACTGGGCCGCCGCGCAGGACTCGGCGCGCGCGATCCTCGGCGCACTCGGTGCCGAGGATCAGGTCGCGCTCGTGCTTTTCGACGAAGAAGCGGAACTCGCGCAGCCCTGGACCCGCGACAAGTCCACCGTGCGGGCCATCGTCGACGCCACCGTGCCCGTGCGTCGCGGCACGCGCTTCGGCGCCGCGCTGCGGGTGGCGCGCGGTGCGCTCGTCTCCGCTCCGCAGGGCGCCGCCGAGTTCGTGTTCGTCACCGATCTGCAGCGCAGCGGGCTCACCGGTGTCGCCGGCCTCGAGCTCCCGGCCGGTCTCCCGATGCGCGTCGCGCAGGTCTCCGCCGCGACGCGGCCCAACACGTCCGTCCGCGCCGTCGAGGCGCGTCGCATCGCCGACGGCGCGCGCGTGCAACTGCAGGTGCTCGCGCGCGTCGTCACGCGCGATCTGCCGGCGGCGCGCACGGCGCGGCTCACGTTGCGCATCGCCGGGCGCGAGGTCGGCGCGCGCAGCGCGACGCTGCAGCCGAACGGCGAACTCGCTGTGGTCTTCGACGCGATCCCCGCGCCGGCCACGGCCGTCGACGGTGAGGTCACCGTCGAAGCCGACGCGCTCCCCGCCGACGACCGCTTCCACTTCGCGCTGCCGGCCGACGACGGCCTCACCGTGCAGCTCGTGGTACCCGACGACGCGGCGCGCGACGAAACTCTGTATCTCGAACGCGCCCTCTCGATCGGCCGCGCGCCGGCGGTGCGCGTCGAACGCCGCCGGCCCGGCACGCTCGACGCAGCGACGCTCGACCGTTCGGCACTCGTGATCCTCTGGGACGTCGTGCCGCCCACCGGCCCAGCGGGCGCCACGCTCCAACGCTGGATCGAGAACGGCGGCGGCCTGGTGATCGTCGCTGGCGCACGCATCGGTTCGCGGCGCATCGCCGCGCTCGCGGAGGTCACCGGCGTGAACGGCATCGCCGACCGACGCGCCGGTGGCGGGGCGATGCTCGGCGACGTGCGTGAGGAGCATCCACTCTTCACGCCGTTCCGCAGCGCCGCCGCGGCGCTCATCGCGCCACGCTTCTATAGATATCCGCGTCTGGAGCCGGCGGTCGGCACGGACGTGCTCGCGCGCTTCGACGACGGTGCGCCGGCGGTCCTCGAGCGCGACGCCGGCGAGGGTCGTGTGATCCTGCTCGCGACGGCGCTCGACGCCCGCGAGAGCGACTTCCCGCTGCAGCCGGCCTTCTTGCCGCTCACGCGCCGGCTCGTGCTTCACGGAGCGGGTCAGGAGTCCACGCCGCTCTGGCGCACCACCGGTGACAGTTGGGTCCCCCGCGACGTGCGCCGCGAGCCGGTGGTCGCGGCGCCCGACGGCACACTCATTCGCCCGCAAGGCACGGGCAGCGGCGCCACCGTGATCCTCCAGCAGGTCGGGGTGTATGCCGCGTATGAGGGACGGGTCGACGGGGCGCCGCGCGCGCGCGTCGCCGTGAACGTGCCCGCCGCCGAGTCCGAGCTGGTCACCGCGGGTGCGGGCGAACTCCTTCTTGGAGTAGGTGAGTCGGCGGATTCCACGTTGCGCGGCGTCACCGCCGCGACGACGATCGAGATCGAGTCACGGCAGCGCGTCTGGAAATGGCTGGTGCTGCTCGCCGCGATGCTGTTGCTCGTCGAGACCGTGATCGCCTCGCGAGGCTGGCGCGGACGGGCGCGTCGTGCCACCGTCGTACATCCAGAAGGGAGCCAGGGATGATCGCAGCCGTACATCTCCACGACCTCCTCACGACCCTGCGCAAGCAGCGCCGCCGGCGCCTGTTGCTCGAGGCGGCCGCGATCCTCGTCGCTGCCGTCGTCGCGGCGATCGTGGTCGGGCTCCTCTTCACATCGGTTGCGGGTCGCACCGGCACGAGCGTGCTACTCGCGCGAATCGTGGGCTACGCGATCGTCCTCGGTGCCGTCGCGCGCTGGCTCGTGCTACCCCTCGTGCGACGCGCGAGCGACGCCGAGTTCGCGCTCTACGTGGAGGACCGCGCGCCAGGATTGCGGCAGGCGTTGATCTCCGCCGTGCACGAACTCGGCCAGCCAGTGGAGCAACGGGCCTCGCCCGCGCTCACCGCGCGCGTCGTCGACCAGGCCGCGCGCGCGCTCGCGCCGATCGCGGATGCGCGCACCATCGAACGTCCGCGCGAGCTGCGCGCGGGGAAGTTCCTCGCCGGCGCGGTCGTCGCGTCGGCCCTCCTGCTCCTGTTCGGTCCGGCGGGCCTTCGCGACTCGGCGCAGAGCCTCTTCGCGCCCTGGTCGGTCGCTATCGCGGCGACCCCGCCGACGCCCGTCGTGAACGTCGAGCCGGGCGATGCCGATGTGCCGCGCGGCGGCGCGCTCGACATCCGCGCCGCGCTCGCGCACTTCACGGCCGACGGCGCCGAACTCGTCTTCCGCTCTGACAGCACGGCCGAGTGGACGCGCATTCCCATGGGGCGCGACTCCGCCGAGTCGGAGTTCGCCGGACGACTCTTCGATCTCGTCGCGCTGACCGAGTACTACGTGGAAGCGATGGGCGTCCGCTCCGAGACCTATCGTCTGCGTATCACCGACCTCCCCGCGGTCACGAAGCTCGCGGTCGAGCTGCGCTTCCCGGCCTTCACCGGCCGCGCGCCGGAGCGCGAGGAGGACGGCGGCGACATCGCCGCCGTCGCGGGGACCGTGGTCATCATCGAGCCGACCGTCACGCGCGCGGTGCGCAGCGGCACGCTCACGTTCGACGATGGACGGACCGTCGCGCTCGCCGCTGATGCGGCCGGCAAGCTGAGCGGGCGCTTCACGCTGAGCAGGAGTGGCTTCTATCGCGTCGATCTCGAGGCGGCCGACGGGCGTCGAGTCAGCGGCGGTGTGCAGTATGCCATCGAAGTGCTCGATGACCGCGCGCCCGAAGTGCGCATCACGGATCCGGGGCGCGACACCAAGGTCACGGCGCTCGAGGAGGTCTCGATCGAGGCCAAGGCGAGCGACGATTACGGTGTCGCATCGCTCGAGCTTCGCTATCGCGTGAACGGCGGCGAGGAGCGCACGATCCCGCTCGTCGCGCTCTCCAAGCCGGCGGAGGAGACGCAGGCCGCGCACACGCTGCTCCTCGAGGAGATGGGACTCAAGCCCGGCGACCTCGTTGCCTACAACGCGGTCGCGCGCGACGCGACCGGACATGAGACGCTGAGCGACGTCTACTTCCTCGAGGTGCGCCCCTGGTCGCGCAACTATCGCGAAGCGGAGTCGGGCGGTGGAGGCGGCGGCGGTGGCGGCGGCGGGGAGAACCCCGGCGATCTCGTGCAGCGGCAGCGCGACGTCGTGGCCGGCACCTTCAACTGGGTGCGCGACAGCGCCAAGAGCGTCGAGCGCCAGCGCAACGAGGACGCGGCCACGCTCACGATCGCACAGGGCAGCCTGCGCGAGGAGGTCGCGACGCTCGCGCAGCGTCTGCTCGAGCGCGGCATCACGAAGCAGGACTCGGTCTTCGCGCAGATCCGCGAGGCGCTCGTCACGGCGGCCAAGGAGATGCAGGGCGCCGAGGAGAAGCTCGGCGTGCGCGACGGCCGCGGGGCGCTGCCGAGCGAGGAGCGCGCGCTGCGCGAGTTGCAGCGCGCCGACGCGCTCTATCGCGACGTTCAGGTGCAGCAGGGCGAACAGCAGGGCGGCGGCGGCGGTGGCGGTCAGCAGGCCGAGGATCTCGCCGATCTCTTCGAGCTGGAGAACGATCGCCAGCGCAACCAGTACGAGGCGGTGCAGCAGCAGGCAGCAGCGGGGCAATCACAGCAAGTCGATGAGACGCTCGAGCGGCTGAAGCAGCTCGCGGCGCGGCAGCAGCAGGAGAACGAGCGCATGCAGCGGCAGGCCGAGGTGATGCGCGAGCGTATGGGCCGCCAGGCGGGCGGCGGTGGTGGCGGCGCGCAGCGCGAGCTCGCGCGGCAGGCGGAAGAGGAAGCGCGTCGGCTCGAGCGGCTCGCGCGCGAGCAGCAGTCGCCGGAGCTCGAGCAGGCGGCGCAGCAGTTGCAGCGCGCGGCCGACCAGATGCGGCAGGCGGCGGGCGGCTCGGAATCGCAGGGGAATGCGGCGCTCGAGGAATTGAATCGCGCCGCACGGCGCATAGAGGACTCGCGCAACGAGGGCATCGCCCGCGACGTGCAGCGGCTTGCCGAGCACGCGGAGCAGGCGCAGGAGCGCCAGCAGCGGATCGCCGAGGACGTGCGGCGCATGCAGGGGACGGCGGGCGCCGATCGCGCGGCGCGCGTGCGGGCGCTCGGCGCGGAGAAGGATGCGCTCAACGCCGAGGTGCAGAAGCTCGAGGCGGAGGCCGATCGCATCGCGCGCGAGGGTCGACGCGATCAGCCGGGCGCATCGCGCGAACTGCGCGAGGCGGCCGAGGCGATCCGCGATCAGCGCGTGCGGGACAAGATCGAGTACTCGAAGAGCGTGATCCGCGGTGGGTCGCCGGAGTATGCGAATGCGTTCGAGGAGCAGATCGGGGCGAACATCGGCGAAGCCGCCGAGAACCTGCGCTCGGCTGTCTCGGCGCTCTCCGGGGAGTCGGCGGAGCGGCGGCAGGAGCGGACTTTGGAGTCGGCTCGAGAGCTCGTGCGGGGGATGGAGGCACTGCGGGGTCGGATGCGGGAGGGGCAACAGGCTTCACCACAGAGTGCACAGAGTGCACAGAGTACTGCGGAGGGCGGGCAGCAACGGCCGTCACCACAGGGGGCTCCGGGGCAACAGCTCGGACAACAGCTCGGACAACAGCCCGGACAAGGCCAAGGCGGACAAGGCCAGCAAGCCGGCGAAGGCGGCCGAGACGGCCAGCAGCGCGCCGGCGGTGGCGCGCAGGACGGCCAGCGCGCGGGCCGCGCGCCGGGGCTCGACCCCGCCGCCGCCCGTCAGCTCGCGCGCGAGTTCGGTCTGCGACGCGACGACGCCGAAGAACTTCGCACGCTCGCGCGAGAGCAGGGCGTCGACGTCGCCGAACTCGATCGCGCGATCGCCGAACTGCGCCGGCTCGAAGCCGGTCGCGCGCTCGGTGATCCGCTCGCGACCGACGCGCTGCAGACCGCAGCGCTTGAACGGCTCAAGGCGTTCGAGTTCTCGCTCTTCCGTCAACTGACGGAGAAGGGCGGTCCGCGGTCCGCGCTCGGCGCACGCTCGCCCGTGCCGAGCGAGTATCGCGCGCAGGTCGAGGAGTACTACCGCTCGCTCGCACGGCCACCCGAGCAGGCGCGACGGCCCTGAGTCGCGCCTCGCATCGCGCCTGACGTCGCGCCTGACGTCGCGCCTGACGTCACCGGGGTGCATCTTCCCGCACCCCGATGACCACCACGACCTACGCCCGCCGACTCGGCATCTTCTCCGGAACGCTCCTCGTCGTCGGCGGGATCATCGGCTCGGGCGTGTTCCTCAACCCGGCCGTCGTCGCGCAACGCGTGGGCACGGGGCCGTACACGATGCTTGCCTGGGGACTCGGTGCCGTCATCGCGATCCTCGGCGCGTTCATCTTCGCCGAGCTCGGCGCGCGTGCGCCGTCGGCGGGCGGCGGCTACGCGTATCTGCGTGACGCCTTCGGTCCGCTCCCGGCCTTCCTGTACGGCTGGGCGCTCCTGCTAGCCATCGCGAGCGGTGCCACCGCCGCGGTCGCCGTCACCTTCGCGAACTATGCGGTGCCGCTGCTCGGCCTTGCCGCCGGCTCCGAGCGTCCACTCGCCATCGCGGCGATCGGCGTGTTCAGCGTGATCAACATCCTCGGCGTCGCGCCCGGCGCCGTGGTGCAGAACGTCTTCACGCTGCTCAAGCTCGCGGCGATCGCGCTGCTCATCGTCGTCGGCCTCTTCGTCGCCGGGCCCGCGGTACCAGCGGCGGCGCCCGCGCTCGCACCAGCGGCGCTCCTCGTCCCGCAGGGATTCTTCGCGGTGACAGTCGCCCTCGGCACCGCGCTCGTTCCGGTCCTCTTCGCATACGGCGGCTGGCAGCAGGCCAACTTCGTCGCCGAGGAGATGGTCGATCCGCGGCGCGACCTGCCGAAGGCGCTCATCATCGGTGTGCTGATCGTCGCCGCCGCGTACCTGCTGGCCAACCTCACCTATCTCGACGCGCTCGGCGTCGAGGGATTGGCGGCGAGCCGCGCCCCTGCCGCCGACGTGATGGGGCTCAAGTTCGGTGACGCGGGTCGGCGCCTGATCGCGGTCGGCATCGCCATCTCGACCGCAGGATTTCTCAACGTCGTCATCCTCGTCACGCCGCGCGTCTATCAGGCGATGGCGCGCGACGGCGTGTTCTTCCGTTCACTCGCGACGCTCCACCCGCGCACGCGCACGCCCATCGCGGCGATCGTCCTGCAGGGCGGCTGGTCGATCGCGCTCGTGCTCTCGGGGAGCTACGGCGACCTGCTCGACTGGGTCACCTTCGCCGACTGGATCTTCTTCGGCCTCACGGCGGCGACGTTGATCGTCTACCGGCGGCGCGAGGCGACCGGGACGCACTTCCTCGCGCCCTTCCACCCATGGAGCACGGGGCTCTTCCTGCTCGCGTCGGCCTACGTGGTGCTCGGGGCGATCGTCTCCAATCCGATGAACGCCCTCCGCGGCACGCTCGTGCTCGCGGCCGGAGTGCCGGCGTTCCTCTGGTGGCGGCGCGCGCTCCCGCCCGGCTGACACCTCCGGGCGGCGGGCGCGTAAGTTCCAGCATGCCCCACATCTCCCTCATGCTGCCGCCGCAGATCCAAGCCCCCGTTCCGCCGGCTCCGCCTGCGACACCCGCGCCCGGTGGCCCGGCCACGCTCTCGGCGCCGACCAGCGATGGCGGCCTCGTCACGCAGGTGCCACGCACCCCGGCGGAGCTGAGCGCACTTCGCGCACAGCGCTCCGAGCTCTCCAGCCAGCTCAACTCTGCCGCGGGCCGCCGCGAGGAGCTCGTCAAGGATCTCGAGGGCGCGACCGGTGCGAACCGCGCCGGGCTCGAGGGACGCCTGCGGCTGCTTGATCAGCGCATCCTGCAGATCGAGGGCGACATCGCCTCGACCGGCCTGATCCTCGCGAGCGCGCGCGGACAGCTACAGGAGCCCGCCTCAACTTTTCCCGGATCGAACTCCATGCCGATCGACATCACCGCCATCATCGCGATCCTCTCGGTCTTCGTGTTCGCCCCGCTCGCGATCACCTATGCGCGCAACATGTGGCGGAAGGGATCGATGCCCAAGTACGACGATCAGCTCGCGCGCGAGAACGCCGATCGCCTGGCACGGCTCGAGTCGGCGGTCGATTCGATCGCGATCGAGGTCGAGCGGATCAGCGAGGGCCAGCGCTTCGTGACGAAGCTGCTCGCGGAGACGGAGCGCGGCGAGAAGCTGCGGATCGAGCAGCCGCGGAGCTGAGCCCGGCGTCTGGTGCGGGACCGGCGCGCGCCGGTCCGCCCGCTCAGCTCGAGTAGTAGCTCGCGTTCTCGTCCACGTACCCCTTGGTGAGATCGCACCCATAGGCCGTCGCGTCGGCCGTGCCAACGCCGAGCGAGATCTCGAGGTCCACCACCTCGGCCGTGAGCGCCGTCCGCACCACCGCGTCGTCGAACGTCAGGCGCTCGCCGCCCTTCACCACCTGAAAGCCGTTGATCCAGGCATCCGTGGCCTCGGGCCGGATCGTGCAGTCGAAGCACTTCCCGACGGCCATGAGCAGGCGCCCCACGTTCGGATCGGCGCCATGCACCATCGACTTCACGAGCGGGGAGTTGAGCACCGACTTCGCCACGACGCGCGCCTCCATGTCGTTCTTCGCGCCGCGCACCTGCACGCGCAACAGGTGTTCGGCCCCCTCGCCGTCGCGCCCGAGGATCTCGGTCATCCGCACGCAGCCGGCGCTGAGGATCCGCAGGAACTCCGCCTCGTCCACCGCGCCCGCGAGTCCGTTCGCGAGGATCGCGCAGGTGTCCGACGTGCTCGTGTCGGTGTCGACGCTCAGCATGTTGAACGATCTCGCGACCGCGGCGCGCAGCAGGCGGTCGAGCGTCGCCGCGTCGATCGCCGCGTCGGTGAAGATGTAACTGAGCATCGTCGCCATGTTCGGCTCGATCATCCCCGAGCCCTTCGCCACCCAGGTGATGGTCGCGTCACCGACGCTCGCCGAGAGGGCCTTGGGATGCGTGTCGGTGGTCATGATGCCTTCGGCGCCCACGAGCGGATCGCCCTGCAGGTCGGCCGACATGCCGCGGATGCCGCGTTCGATCCTCTCCACCGGCAACTGCACGCCGATCACGCCGGTCGAACTCACCAGCACGCGATCGGCGGTGGTGCCGAGTTCCTCGGCCGCGGCGGCCGCCATGCGCCGCGCGTTCTCCACGCCGCGCGTGCCGGTGGCGACGTTGCTCACCTTGCTGTTCGCGACGATCGCCTTGAGTCGGCCACCCTTGATCGTCTCGCGCCCGAGGATGATCGGCGCGCCCGGGAAGTGATTGCGCGTGAACACCGCCGCAGCGCTGGCCTCGACCTCGCTCACGAAGATCGTGAGGTCGCGCGCTTCCGGCTTGAGACCGACGTTGCGGCTCGCGCAGCGGAAGCCGCGCGGGAAAATGGCGGGGGCGTGGAATCTCGTCATGGCGGTGAAGCTTAACACCGCTTCATTGGCGGCGTCTTCCCCGTGAGCGCGGCAGTCCCGCTGCGCACGCCACAGAGGAGAACCACATGTCGCGCGTCATCCGGAACCTCACCCTTGCACTCGGCGCCGCGGTCAGCGTCGTGCCCAGCCTGCTCGCGGCGCAGCCCGCGCAGGGCCCGCGCGGCGCGATGCAGCCGCCGATGGAGCGTCCGGCCGGCCGCGTGCAGCGACCGGGTGCCATCACGCACCTGCTCAACGCGCGTCGTCAGCTCGACCTCACGCCGCGTCAGATCGCGCAGCTCGACTCGCTCGAGCGGATCCAGTTCGCGGAGCACAAGGCATTCGCCGAGCAGGGGCGGCCGGCGCGCGATTCGATGCAGGCACGCGCCCGCTCCGGCGCGCGCAATCCCGCATCGCGTGATTCGCTCCGTGTGCAGGCCCGGACCCGCATGGAGGCGCAGCGTCCGCAACTCGAGCAGCGTCGCAAGCGCGACTCGTCGCTCAGCGTCGCCGCCGAGCGCCTTTTGAACGACACGCAACGGCAGAAGGTGCGCGAGTTGCAGGCCGAGCGCCGCGGGTACGAGCGCGGCATGCGCGAGTCGCGCGGACAGCGCGGTGGCCCGCAAGAGCGACGTTCGCAGGGACCGGGCGCCTACGTATTGCGTGGTGCGCGCCGGGGTCACAGCTTCCATCCGCCGGCCGGACTCCCCCCAAGCAGGAGCATGCATGTCGACCGACCCGACCCCCGCTTCCACGCCCGAAGCGGCCACGATCATCGATGACCTGATCGAGATCTGGACCGCGCCAAGCAAGGTCTTCGCGCGACGCGCGACCTCGGGGTTCTTCGTCATGATGTGCATCGTCACGCTGCTCATCGGCGGACTCTGGCTCGCCAATGAGGGGACGATGCAGGGCATCATGGACGCCGAGTACGCGCGTCAGATGCAGGAGGTGATGAAGCAGAACCCCAACATCACGCCCGAGCAGCTCGCCCGTGGCCGCAAGTTCGCCGACTTCTTCACGAGCTACGGCGTCTTCTTCGGGATCCCGGTCGGCCTCCTGTTCATCGGCTGCGGCACATGGATCACCGGGAAGCTCGTGGGGGCGGAGGAACTCGGGTACGGCGCCGCGACGATGATCGCCGCATACAGCTATCTGCCGAAGGCGCTCGAGTCGCTCGTGTACACCGTACAGGGCGTGCTGATCGACACCGACGCGCTCACGGGGCGGTACCAGCTGTCGCTCGGCGTCGGTCGCTTCCTCGACCCGACGATGGACGTCGGCCTGCTCGGGCTGCTCGGCCGCATCGACCTCTTCACGATCTGGGTGAGCGTGCTGCTCGGGATCGGGATCACGGTCGTCGGCAAGTTGCCGAGGTCGAAGGTGGCGACGGCGGCGATCGTCATGTGGGTGTTCGGCGCGGTGCCGTCGCTGTGGGCGCTGCTGATGGGCGTGCTGCGCGGAAGCGCCTGACGCGCCGCCGCCGGGCTCAGCCCAGCTTCTTCGCGAAGCAGTGCTTCTCGCCCACCTCGATCTCCGTCCGGTCGACCTTCTGGTACCGGGCGATCTTCTCGGGGTAGGTGCTCAGCGGCGCGCGCTCGAAGCCGCAGCTCAGGAAGAGCTCGTCCGAGTACGAGACCGCGAAGAGCTCCGC
>JAYTNC010000104.1:0-4761 GCA_043748515.1 Gemmatimonadota bacterium
GGGACGGCCGTGCCCTGCGCCGACACGACGGCCGGCACCGCGGCCGGAACCAGCAGCGCGAGCGCGGAGAGCGTCAGCAACGGGCGGAAGGAACTCGGCATGCGGACCTCGTGGAACGGGGTAGAAATGGCGAAGTTGGGACTCGACCGCGACCCAGACCCACGGAGAACGCAGAATGTTCGACCATCGTTGCCTCAGGGCCGCCTCGGCGGCACTCCTCCTCACGTTCGCGCTCGGGACCGCCGGTGCGCAACAGGCCGCCGCCCCCCGTCCGCCCGCCGCTGCGCAGGCGGCACAGGTGGCCATGCCTCCGGCGCGTCCCGCTGACGTCGAGAGTATCGACGCGATCATGGCCGCGGTCTACGACGTCATCTCCGGCCCCGCGGGCCAGGTGCGCGACTGGGATCGATTCCGCTCCCTCTTCGTTCCCGACGCGCGCCTCATCCCCACCGGCAAGCGCCCGGACGGCACGCGTACGATCCGCGCGCTCACCGTCGACGAGTACGCGCGCAACATCGGTCCGCAACTCGAGCGCGGCGGATTCTTCGAGCGCGAACTCGGCCGCAAGGTCGAACGCTACGGCAGCGTCGTGCATCTCATGAGCGCCTACGACTCCAAGCGCACGCTCGCCGATCCCGCCCCGTTCGCACGCGGCGTGAACTCGTTCCAGCTCTGGAACGACGGCACACGCTGGTACGTCGTGACGATCTACTGGGAGGCGGAGACGCCGGAGAACCGGATCCCGGCGGAGTGGATCGCGAAGCCGTGAATCGGGTCCTGGCGACGAATCGGTCGCACATGACGGGATGAAAGCTCAAGGATGAAAGAGGGCCGCCCGTGCGGGCGGCCCTTCGTCTTGCTCTCACGTCGAGCTGAGCCGCGCCGGCTTCGCGCACTACTCGCGCGCGCCGAGCGAGCGCATCGCTCGCCGGAGCACCGCGCGCGCGATGTCGACCTTGTATCCGTTCCGCTTGAGCGGCACGGCGTCGTACATCGCCCGTTCGGCGAGCGCGTCGATGCTGTCCTCGTCGAGGCCACCCGAGGCGACGTCCTCCTCTACGGATTCGGCGATCCGCCACGGCCCGAGTCCCACGCCGCCGAGCGCCATCCGCACCGAGCCGTCGGTGCGCCGCGCCGCCGCGCACGAGACGAGCGCGAAGTCCCAGGCGCCGCGTTGCATCACCTTCTCCCAGTGCTGCGCGCCGCCTGCCGCCGCCGCGGGGAGCTCGAGCGCGGTGATCAGCTCGTCGCCGGCGATGGTCATCTCGCCCGTCGGGTCGGAGGCCGCACCCGCGTAGAGCTCGCCGATCGTGAGCTGGCGTGTGGTGCCGTCCGTGCGCATCACCTCGACCCGCGCGTCGAGCGCGTCGAGCGCGACCGCCGGATCGGAGGGATGCACGGCGTGGCAGGTGCCGCCGGGGACGATGCCGTGGTACTCGTGCTCGCCGGAATAGGCCGCGCAGCTGTCGCCGCCGTTCTTGAAGCAGGCGACGCCGCGGCGGAAGTACCAACAGCGCATCCGCTGGCCGAGGTTGCCGCCGAGCGTGCCCATGTGACGGAGCGCCGGCGTGCCGACCGACTCGGCGGATGCGGCCAGCATGGGAAAGGAGGCACGAATGCCCTCGTGCGCGGCGATGTCCGCGATCCGTGCGCCCGCGCCGATGCGCGCGGAGCCGTCGGCGCGGAGTTCGATGCCGCTCGCGCCCGGCAGGTCGCGGATGTCGACGACGCGGGTGAGACGGACGAGTCCGTCCTCGACGCAGGGGAGGAGATCGGTGCCGCCGCCGATCGCGCGCGCGCCCGGCTCGGCGAGGGCGGCGAGCGCCTCGCGCACGGAGGATGGGCGATGGTACGTGAAGCTCGTCATATTACGCGCGTGATGAATCGTGACGTGATCAAGCGGATGCTGCTGACGGCGGTCGGGCTATTGGTGCCCGCCGGAGCCGTCGCGCAGGAAGTCGTGGCCGCGCCGCCGGTGAGCGCGGCGCCGAGCGCGAACGTGAGCGCGGACAGCGTGCGTCCGTATCTCGTGTTCGCCCCGACGCGCGAAAGGTGGTTCGTCGCGGCGAGTCGCGGCAAGCGGATGCTCCTCGACATCGGGCGCGTGGACCTCGAGGTGCGGCGCGACAGCGCGGTGGCACTGGCGTACCGCGCGGCGGTCGCGGCGGCGTCGCCGGTGCCGGTGGGGACGGAGTTCACGTTGCGCGCGCCGTGGGGCACCGAACGCGTGCGCGCGACATCGGTCGACAGCTGGAACGGCCGCATCGTGCTCGTGCTGCGCGGCTCGGCGGCGATGGACAGCGCGGCGCAGGCGAAGGTGACGGTCACTGCGTCGGCGTATCGCGAAGGACCGATGCCTGCGGGACCCGGCACTCGCGGCGCGGCCCCCTGCGTGCGCGCGCCGCTGCCCGCCCCGCTCGCGGCGCGCGTGCGTGTGCTCCGTGACTCGATCGAGCGAGCGTTGCGCGCGGCGGGGCCGCCGCCCTACGAGCGGCTCGCGAAGCGCCTGACGGCCTCGTCCTCGCAGGTCGTGGGGTGTTTCGGCGCCGCGCGCGTGGCGCTCGCGGTGAGTCTGCGGGCAGGGGCCACCGAGTGGACGCGCGAGGCGATCGTCTTCGTGGACACGCTGGGACGCGCGCAGCGCGCGGCGGTGGAGGACCTGCGCTTCAAGGTGCACGACCTGCTGCACGCGGTCGATGCCGACGGCGACGGTGTCGACGATCTCGCGGCGGTGGGACGGGCGCACGCCGCCGGCGGGACGACCCTGCTGCGCTACGACGAGCGGAAGAAGAAGCTCGTGCGCCTCGCGGCAGGGTTTGTCTGGGAGAATCTCTGAGCGTCAGCGCGCGTGGAGCGTCGGCGCGCTTCGAAGATCAGCGCGCAGGCGTGGGGGCCGGAGCGGCGGGCGGCTTGGGCGTCGCGAGCGTGAATACCACGTAGTCCCCGAGCTTGCGGCGCGACTTGCCGTCGACCGTGTCGAGATCGGCGACCGGGACGAAGCTCACCACGCGCATGCGCGCGTTCGGCGCGCGACGCTTGGCGCGCTCCGCGGTGCCGAAGCGGTAGTCGGAGTGGAACGCCCCGTTCGGATGCACGACGAGCGCCCCGCGCTGCAGGTGCGCCGCGGCGACCGCCTCGCCCATCGTCTCGTCCTTGACGCACTGTGCCTCGTAGGTGCGCCAGACCATCTGGTCGACCTGCTCGGGCGAGAGCTGCAGCCCGTGGCCGCTCATGTCGCCCATGGTGGCCTTGAAGCGCGTCCAGTACTCGTCGCGCGGGCACGAGAGGTCCTTCGCGACGAGGGCGCGGTCCGTGGCCGGCAGGGAATCGAGCGCGCCGAGTCCGCGGCGCGCGACGACCGAGGCGAGGCGGCGCGGCACGTTCCCGGCGACCACCGGCCAGCCGTTGGCGCGCGCGAACTCGATCATCGGGCGGTAGTAGGCCCGGTAGTTCGGCCAGGGGCGCGAGGCGTTCAGGAAGTCGGCTTCGCTGATGCTGCCCGCGAGGTAGGCGTCGACGGCGGGCTGCACGTCGCGCTCGAACATCTCGAGCGCGAGGACGATCGGGCCCGAGCGCCGACGCGCGACGGCCTCGAGGACCGCTGCCTGGAGCTGGTGGGTGCGGGTGTCGTCGTGCTGTTCGCCCAGGAAGACGATGTCGGACTTGGCGAGATCCGCCGCCATCGCCTCGAAGTCGACCAGTCGCTTCTTCTTGGTGTCGTAGACGCGGTGGGCGGCGTAGCCGGGAGTCGGGGCGGTCGTGGCGGGCGATACCGCAGTCGCCGGAGTCGCCCCAGTCGCCGAAGCTGCCGCGGTCTGAGCAATCGCAGGAGCCGAGATTGCGTACGAGAGGATTGCACTAACAAGGATTCGGCGCATTATTCTTTCTTGTCGTTTGAAGTATTCGAGGTATTGGTTCGATGAAGTTATTCATCTACACTCAAAAAGTGTGTTTAGTATGTTAATGTTGTTTAATCATAGATCACTGGCAGTCAGGCTAGTCGAATACGCCGCCGACGAACTCGGACGGCTCGACACCGCGTGCGCTCTGGCTCCAACCTCGGTCGAGCTCGCCCTCCGGCTCGTCGCCACCGCCGGACTCACGGAACCTACGCGCTCCAGCTTCTTCGCGCTGGTGGCCGCCGCGGCCGATCCGCTCCATGACGCCGCGCTTCCGGCAAGCCTGCTCGCGTGGCGGGACCAGTTGGCCGGCGAGGAGCGGCGCGTACGAGGCGGCGCACTGCTCACGGCCGCGCGCTTCGCCTCACTCGCGCCGCAGCTCGACGACGACGAGTACCGCGACCAGCGCCAGCGCCTCGACGCGATCTGGCGTGAGCCCGGTTCGAGCCGCTCGGTCCTCGAGCGCGCGCTCGACTCGGCGGCATGGAGCCCCGCCGCCGGCGTCGCCGAAGCGAGCGCCACGCTGCTGCTCTGCGCCGGCGGGCGCACTGATCGAGTCCGGCTGCTCCCGTTCGCCGACGTCATCGGCACGACGCGCGCCGATGCGATCGCCGCACACCGAGCGGGCGACACGGAGAGCTGGGTCGCGCTTGGCCTGCACTCGCTCGCGGCGCGCGCGCGCCGCACGCGACTCGCCGCGCTGTCGGTGCTCGCGGCACCGGAACGCGAGGAGCGGGCGCTCGCTGCACTCGGTCGCGCCGCGATCACCGCGCGCGGGGCGCTCGCGCTGCTCCGTCGCCGCCTCGCGAGCACGGGGCCCGCGCTCGCCGAGGATCTGGGCATCTCGAGGCCCGCCGCGAGC
>JAYTNC010000105.1:0-1511 GCA_043748515.1 Gemmatimonadota bacterium
CGCGTCGTTCGCGCTCGCGCTCGCGTCGTTCGCGCTCGCGCTCGCGTCGTTCGCGCTCGCGCTCGCGTCGTTCGCGCTCGCGCTCGCTGCAGGCATCGCCGGGGCGCAGTCGGTCGCCGCGCCGCGCACGGCGGCGCGCGCCGACATCCGCGTCATCACCGTCGATGAACGGCTCGCGGCCGCAGCCGGCCTCGCCGTCGGCGACATCGCCACGGTCACGACCGTCGCTGGCACCCCGGGAGACACCGTCCGCATCGGCGCGATCACCCGGCGCGGCGCCGACCCGAGCGAGGTCGCGCGCAGCGAGTTCCGCGTGCGGCTCCACCTCGATCACCTGCAACGGATCACCGGGTCGGGTGATCGCGTGGGGCGCTTCGCGCTCCAGTCGCGCGCCGGCGCGCAGACGAACGCGCAGACGAACGCGCCGACGAACGCGCCGACGAACGCGCAGGCGACCACGGAGGCGAACATGCGAACGATCACGCCGGCGATCACGCCGGCAATCACGCCGACCACGGTCGCCGCCGACATCAACGCCACCGCCTTCGGCTTCCGCGCCTATCCCGCCGCCGAGGTCGCGGTCGAGACCTCGGCGACCTTCCGCGTGATCAACCGCTTCCACCGCGCCATCGGCATCATCACGATCGTCGCGAGCGCGATCTTCCTCCTCTGCATCACGCTCCTCAAGGTCGACGAACGGCGCCGCGACGTCGGCGCGCTCCGGCTCCTGGGCGTGTCGCGCAGCTCGGTGGTGCGCTCGGTCGTGCTCGAAGCCTCACTCGTCGCCCTCATCGGCAGTGCGATGGGCGCGGTCTTTGGGTGGGCCGCCTCGGCGGTCGTGAACTGGTACTACCAAGGCTTCTACGCGACGCCGCTCAAGTTCGCGATCGTCACGCCGGGGATAGTCGCCTTCGCGGTCACGCTGTCACTCGTGCTCGGCGTGGTGAGCGGATTCCTCGCCGCGCAGCGCCTGGTGCGCACCGCGCCGCTGGAGCTCGTCGGCCGATGATGCTGCGCCTCGCTCTCGCGACGCTCACGCGCCGCCGCGCCCGCACCGCACTCACCACCGCCGGCGTCGCCGTCGCGGCGGCGATGCTGCTCGACATGGTCATGCTCGGCTCCGGGATGCGCGAGAGCTTCCGCGGCTTCATCGAACAGCAGGGCTTCCAGCTGCGCCTCACACCGCGCGGCACCATGCCCTTCGACACCGAGGCGACCGTCGGTGGGGCCGCCGCGCTCGTCGCGGCGCTCAAGGGCGATCCCGACATCGTGCGCGTTGCGCCGGTGCTCGGCACCAAGGGCTTCGTGCAGCGCGCCGGCAGCGACACGGTCGTCGGCTCCTTCCTGCTCGGGCTCGACCCGACGGTGCAGGGGGACTACATCCTCGCCGAAGGACGCGAGATCGCCGCCGCCGACGAGATGGTCGTGAACGGCGCCTGGCTCGCCGCGACGGGGTACGCGGTGGGCGACACGATCGCGCTCGCCGCGGGCTATGAGCCGCAGGTGCGACG
>JAYTNC010000106.1:0-6781 GCA_043748515.1 Gemmatimonadota bacterium
ACGAAGACCGCGCTCCAGCTCAGGAGGGCCGCGAGATCGACCCCGAAGCCGGGAAAGCCGGCCGCGTCGACGAACGGCGCGCGCTCGGGCCAGACCGGCACGAAGGGAAGGAACCGCTGCACGGCGAACCGCTCGCCGACCCAGATGAAGATCCCGATCGTGAAGAGCTTGGTGAAGATCCCCGCCAGCTGGCTCAGGATGCCGCAGCTCAGGTCGGAGAGCGAGTCATTGAGCCGCACGGCGCGGCGTCCGCTCGCCTGGCTCCAGAGGAGCTCGAAGGCGATGAGGACGAAGAACAGCGGGATCGAAGCCTGGATGATGCCCATGCTCCGCGAATTGTAGATTACCGGGTGCCCATCACCAACTCCGAGTCCACCCGCCCCCTCGCCGTCGTCACCGGTGCCTCCGCCGGACTCGGCCGCGAGTTCTCCCGTCAGCTCGCCGAGCGGGGGTTCGATCTCCTGCTCGTGGCGCGCGACGCCGACCGGCTCAAGGCGCTCGCCGACGAGTTGAGCGCCACGCACGGCATCAGCGCCGAGGCCTGGCCGGCCGACCTCTCCCGCGACGACGCGATGCGGACGCTCGGCGAATATCTCGCGCGCAACGACCGCGTGATGCTCCTCGTGAACAACGCCGGCTTCGGCACCAAGGGGAAGTTCGCGACGCGGCCGCTGAGCGAGCAGGCGACGATGCTCGAGCTGCACGTGATGGCGCCGATGCTGCTCACGCGCGCGGTGCTCCCCGGCATGATCGCGCGGCGCGAAGGGCGGATCATCACCGTGGCGTCGGTGGCGTCGTTCACGGCGAGCCCCGGCAACGTGAACTACTGCGCGACCAAGGCCTACCAGCGCGTGATGTGCGAGGCGCTCGCGATGGAGCTCGTCGGCACCGGCGTGCAGGTGCAGGCGCTCTGCCCCGGCTTCACGCACACCGAGTTCCACGACCGGATGCAGATCGACAAGACGAAGGGGATCCCCCCGTGGGTGTGGCTCACGGCGGATCGTGTCGTGCGCGAGTCGCTGCAGGCATCGTTCGGCGACGGACCGGTGGTCGTCGTGCCGGGCAAGCGCTACCGGGCCGTGGTGCTCGCGCTGCGCTACATGCCGCTCTGGGTGCGCAGGCTCATGCAGGAGCGGTACGGCAGGGCGCGCATCTGACCGCGCGCTGAGGACATCGGTGCCCGTCGCCGGCGGACCCCTTCAAGGAACCGACGACGACGGGCGGCCGATGCCTCACTCGAACGGCCTACTTGAAGACGTCGCAGACCGCCATGCTGCCGCCGCCGGCGTGCTTCTTCTCGGCGAGCGTGGTGGCGCTTGAGGTGAAGCGCGCCCAGCCCGAGGCCAGCACGCACGAGTAGCCCGGATAACGCGAGTCGGTCGCCGTCGCGAGGAAGACGGCCTCCCTGTTCGGCGCGGCCGCGAGTTCCAGCGTCACCGCGACCGTCGCGGCGATATTGAGTCCGGTGAGTGCGTTCAGACTGGCGGCGTACGCGCCGATGCGTCCGAAGTGCCGCTCCTGCAGCTTCGCGACGCGCATGAGAGCGCCGCTGGCCCTCGCCTGAGCCTCCCGTGCGAAGACCGCGCGCTCGGTCAGGCCGTCGCCGTCGCAGATCGGTTCGCCTTCGGGCGCCAGCTTCTTCTCGACCTCGGTGCGCGGCGATTGCGCCGAGCCGATCCCGATACCGATCACGCAGCTGCCCTCGCGCCCGGCCGTGCGAGCGACGGCCCCGTACCCGTTCGGCCCGCCGTTCACGATCTCCACCGTCACGCCGAGAGAGGCCCGGTAGTCGAGGGCGAGTTCCGCGACGGTGCGTGCGTACGAGCTGGCCTGCGCGTACCGCGCTTCCTGCGCGGTCACGAGGTTCCGCAGGTCGGACTTCATGCGCGCGTTGACGGCGCGCGTGCTGTCGGGGGGCGAGGGCGCAGGGAGTTGCTGCGCGACGAGCGGAGCGACGAGCGGAGCGACGAGCACCGCCAGGAGCGCGGCAGGCAGGAGGTTGCGGCGGAGGCGCGGCATCGAATCTCACTGTAATGGTGTACCCATACAGTGCGACTTTGTCGCTCCCGCGTCAAGCCCCCGGGGAACCCGGCCACCGGACGGCAGAAGAGCGCCCCGGCTTCCCGGAGCGCTCTTCCATATGGTCCTGCCTCCGCGCGGCGCCGTTCAGGCGCCGCGCGGCCGCGCCCGGATCACATTTGCGGCGCGAGCTTCGTGGCGTTGATCACCGGGCTCATCACCCAGCGGTTCGAACTGCCGGCCAGCTTGCCGAAGCTCTGCGAGACGTCGAAGTCGACCACGAGCGTGGTGGACTCGTCCTCGTTGATCTGCAGCGCATTGCCCGCGATGAGGACCTTGAGGCCCGACTGCGCGAAGCTCGGCATCTGCAACTCGCCGGTCACGACGGCACCGACCGGCAGGCCGGCGTACGTCGGCGACGAGGCGTAGATCACGCGCAGCGTGGTGTCGGCGGCGATCACTTCCACATAGCCGCCGCTGATGACGAAGCGGAGCTGGCGATACGTGCCGACCGGGATGTCGACCGAGTCCATGATCGCCATGAGCGAATCCTGGAGCGTGAGGAGATCGACGGTGATGTCCTCGTTGCGCAGCACGATGCGGCCGTTGTCGTTGGTCGAGTCGGCCTGCAGGTAGATCTGGTCGATCGTCACGACCGCCTTGCTCACGTCGCCCGGGGCGTCAGTGAGGCGGAGGCTGAGCTGACCGGTCTTGAGGGCGGTCGGGCCGTCGTCGCAGGAGGCGGAGGTGACGAGCAGAAGGGCCGCGGCGACGCCGGCGGCGATACGACGAATGGCGGACGAAGTCATGGCATGTTCCTGACGATGGGGGATGGGACGCACGGCGAGCTTCCGCCGTGTCTACACAGGGGAGACTCCGGGCTCGCCACGGAAAGTCACATCGCCTCCGCAGAGGGACAGGTCGGCCCCGTTCGAGCGAAGGGGCGCAGCCGGACATCCCGGTGCGCCCCTTCGTTCATCCTTCAGCCTTAAGCCTTCCGCCTTATTTGAACGCCCCCAACCCCGTCACCGCCTGCCCGATGATCAGCGAGTGCATGTCGTGCGTCCCTTCATACGTATACACGCTCTCCAGGTTGGCCATGTGCCGCATCGCGCCGTACTCGGCGAGGATGCCCACCGCGCCAAGCAGCCGGCGCGCCTCGCGCGCCACTTCGGTGGCGATGTTCACGTTGTTGCGCTTCGCCACGGACACCTGCGTCGGCGTGAAGGTGCCGGCGTCCTTCATGCGGCCGAGGTGCAGCGAGAGCAGTTGGCCCTTGGTGATCTCGGTGATCATGTCGGCGAGGCGCACCTGCTGGATCTGGAAGCCGGCGATCGGCTTGCCGAACATCACGCGGTTCTTGCCGTACGAGAGCGCTTCCTCGTAGCAGGCCATCGCGGCGCCGAGCACGCCCCATGAGATGCCGTAACGCGCCTGCGTGAGGCACATGAGCGGGCTCTTGATGCCGCCCGACTTGGGCAGGATCGCGTCGGCGGGGAGATGCACGTTGTCGAACACGAGCTCGCTCGTGTCGGAGGCGCGGAGCGAGAGCTTGCCCTTCTGGTCCTTCGCCCTGAAGCCCTTGCTGTCGGTGGGGACGAGGAAACCCTTGATGGAAGTGCCCTCCTCGTCGCCGTCCTCGGTCTTGGCCCAGACCACGGCGACGTGCGCCGTGGAGCCGTTCGTGATCCACATCTTCGCGCCGTTCAGGATCCAGGTGCCGTCGGCCTGCAGGCGCGCGCGCGTGATCATGCCGCCCGGGTTTGAGCCGTAGTCGGGTTCGGTGAGGCCGAAGCAACCGATCTTGGTGCCCTTCGCCATCTGCGGCAGCCAGTGCTTCTTCTGCTCCTCGGAGCCGAAGGCATAGATGGGATACATCACGAGGGCGCCCTGCACCGACGCGAACGAGCGGATGCCCGAATCGCCGCGCTCGAGCTCCTGCATGATCAGGCCGTACATGACGTTGTTGAGGCCGGCGCAGCCGTACTCCTCGGGCAGGTTCGCGCCGAAGTAGCCGTTCTCGCCCATCTCGGCGATGAGCTCGCGCGGGAAGCGGCCGTCGACGTAGCACTGCCCGATGATCGGCAGGACCTTCTCGTCGACGAAGGCGCGGACGGAATCGCGGACCGCGCGCTCCTCTTCGGTGAGGGCGGCGTCGATGTTGAACAGGTCGCCGTCGCGCGGGCGGAGCTGCGGGGAGGCGAGGAAGGTTTCGGCGTCGGTGGTGGTCATTTCAGGAGGGCGAAGAGATGACTTGAATCTAACAGCAGAGCCCGATCTTCCCGCTCACGTACCGTGGTCGGCGACCGCGTGGAGGGATCCGTCGGAGGGGTCATGCGGCCTCAGTCGCTGGGATCGCGTGAACGATGTCGTGCAGGAACTCCTCAAGGGACCGCCGCACATCGTCAAAGCTCACGTGCGGCAAGCCGAGCGGCGAGGCGAGCGCAACCACCTTGCTCTCCCACTCGGCGGGCAGGTTAAGCGACGGAGGCCAGGCGTGCGCTGCGCGGAGTCGAAAGGTCTCCTCGCAAGCAGCGTGAATATCGCCGAGCGCTCCGGGCATTGCGAGCTCGCGCAGCAGGAGCAGGTCGACCGCATCGCGATGCCGTTCGTTGGGCGTTCCGTCGGGCATGACCTTCGTCATCGCATGGAATTTCTGTGCGATGTGGTAACGGAGCGAGAGGCAGGAGAGCGTCTCCGGTCCGTTGAGGCCGAACGGAGTGAGGGGAACTGCCTGCAGCGGCTCCGCTTCCGTTCGCACGCCATCAGGACGCGTGAGATCGAGCTGCACCGTGGCCCACCTTTGCGACCGGTAGGCGAGGCTGATCTCCACCCGCTCGGCGCGCGGTCCCAAGCGCCGAACTGCGGTGCGGCGTGCGAAGGTGAAGTCCTGATATGGCTCGCGGAGCGCAATATCGAGCGCCGTGACGAGCTCTGCTTCAGTGCTCTGCGCCTCCACGTCCAGGTCCTCGGTCGCACGTGACCGTCCGCGCAGGCGGAGTTCGAGTGCAACGCCTCCCTTGAGCACGAATCGCGGACCGCCGGGGCGCGTGGCGGCCCGTTCGAGCGCGCCACCGAGCATCATGAAAGAGATCCACCGCCGCACGCGCGCCACGGCAAGCCCGTCGCGCATCGCATAGGCGATCACGAGCTTCTCGAGCTTGCCGGCCGACGGCGGAGGGGACTGAGGCGTGCCGGTCACGTCGCTGGTACCCCGTTCCGAAGCTCGGCCTCGAGTCGTGCCGCGGTCGGGGCGTCGAGCATGCCGATCAGCCGGGCGTGTTCGATTGCCGGGGAGAGAAGCGCGCTGCCGACGTGCTCGGCGATGCAGTCGCGGATGGTGCGCTCGGGCGTCGTGATCGGCATCCCCTCGAGTCGCGTGATATCGGCTGGGGCGAGGCTGGCGTGGTGCACGACGAGATGGGCCGGGATCTCGCGTTGCACGCGAACGCCCACGGGGAGGGTGATGTGGACCTTCGGCGGGTCGATGTCCGAGATCTCGTAGAGCGAGAGCGCGGTTTCGTGGGAGAGGACGCCTCGCCGGCCATGGGGCCAGAGGGTGGCATGCATATACTGATCGAGCGGCTGCGCCGGGAACTCGACGATCCGGTAGACGCCGCGGCTGACGCGGTGAAGCCGTCCACGGCTGGCGAGTTGTACGAGCTGGACCGGGTGGATGCCTGCGGCCTCCGCCTGGGCGGATGTCACGTAGCCCATCTGGTCCTCGGCGATCTCGTAGATGGCTCGCTTGGCGTCGCGCCTCATGCTTGATATATAGCAAAGTGTTATAGAATGAGCGAACGCTCAATATATATCATTTTGCTATAGTTTGAGCAACATCTATTAGAATGCGCGCACCTCATGAGTGCTGCCGTAGCGCCTTGAAGTGCTTCAGGACCGCCCGCAGCCGCTCCTCGTAGTCCCAGCCGACGTGGAATGTCTCGAAGATGTGGCGGACGTCGCGGTCAGAGAGACCGTACAGCAGCGAGACCGCCGCGTCGAGTTCGGCGAGCCGGTCGGCCTTCTCGTCGGACTCCATGGCCCTCGGTTCGAGGTCGAAGCGCGAGGCCCACTCGGCGAGCTGGCCGTTCTCGATCGCGACGGCGTCGAGTCGGACGCCCCCGCGCTACCAGCCGCGCGCCGGCGGCACCTGCCGCGCGAGCCGGTCGGCCTGATCGTCTCGCAGGATCAACGACTCGTCGAGCGTCACCTGAAATACCACCTGTCGGCGGGCCCAGAGTCCGAAGTCCGTCTGGACCTCTCCACGGCGAAGCGCGGAGCCCGCGGGACCCGCCGAAGCGAAAGAAGTCCCTGCAGCAGGGCTCGACATGCGGATCGTCCACGCCTGCGTGATCCAATGTCCGGTCGGGAGTTCCGTGAACTCGATCGTCCCGCCCGTACCGGCCGTGCGGTGATGCAACGGCGGGTTGAGATACTCGAACTCGATGCGGCGCAACTTGTAGGTCGCGACGTCGAGCCAGAGCGTGCCCGCGACGCCGGTGTAACGCGGCCGGAACCTCGGCTCGAATCGCACGCCCACCACGCCGTCGGCGAGCGTGTCCTCGGGTGCCATGCGGAAGCAGTGCGACGCGACGAAGCGTTCGTCGGCGAGCAGTTCGGCGTTGGGCGCGTAGTAGGTCGTCACGCCCGGTGAGTTGCGCCTGATGAAGCCGAACTTGAAGAGCGAGTCGTAGTGCGCGCGGCCGAACGCCTCGTCGAGCGGGACCACGCGCAGCGTGGAGTCGGCGATCCGCACGCTGCC
>JAYTNC010000107.1:0-1823 GCA_043748515.1 Gemmatimonadota bacterium
TCGTGTTCGAACGCGCAGATCGCCACACCGACAAGAGCACACCCATCGCGAGGTGGGGTCGCAAAGCCAGGAGTCTCAGTGCACCGAGATGGTCCGGTCGCCGAAAGTGGATCGCACAACGGGGGAGGGTCCCCCATTCGGCAAACTTGCTGGACGTCGGTCGGTCATCCCCTGCGCTGGAGGAACAGATGACGAACGCAACCGACATTCTTCGTGAGGCCGACGTGCAGACCCTGATCGCCCCCGCCCGACTGACGTCGACCGAACGCATCGAGTTCCGCCGAGACGTGCTCGAGTTGCTCGAGGTCGCCGCCCGCAACAGCGAGACGGCGGTGACCGTGGATCTCACGCAGACCGTCGAGATCGACGCCAGCGGGCTCGGTGTGCTCGTCCTGTTGCAGAAACGCGCGCGGGAGCGGGGCCTCCGCACGCGGCTCCAGCACCCGACACGGGCCGTCGCCGAGATGCTGCATCTCACGCGGCTCGACACGCTGTTCGAGTTCGACAGCGCCGACTGATCGACCTCGGGGCGCGACCGCACGAGGCAGCCGGCGGCGCACCGCGCGCCGTTCCGTGGGGCCGTTCGGGGCACTACCCTTCACGGATGTGTGCCCCGGAAACTGAGACACGATGAAGACGCGCATCGAAGCGGCGGGATTGGTCCGCGCCTTCGGGGCGCGTCGGGCCGTCGACGGGCTCTCGTTCACCCTCGCCCCCGGTGACTGCCTCGCCCTCTTCGGCCCCAACGGCGCCGGGAAGTCGACCGCGCTGCGGCTCCTCGCCGGCCTCCTCTCGCCAACCACGGGCAGCGCGAGCATCGAAGGGGTGAAGCTCCCCGCACCCGAAGCCCGCGCGCGCGTCGGGCTCATCTCGCACCGCAGCATGCTCTACGAGGCGCTCACCGCCCGCGAGAACGTCCGCTTTTCCGCGCAGTTGCACGGGCTGCGCGAGCCCGAGAAGGCGGTCGAGCGCGCCCTCGTCGCGCTCCGCGTCTCCGACCGCGCCGATGTCGCGGTGCGCTCGCTCTCCCGCGGACTCCAGCAGCGCGTCGCGATCGCGCGCGCGATCGTGCACGAGCCGGACGTGCTGCTCGCCGACGAGCCGTACACCGGACTCGACGAACAGGGTGGCGCGGCGCTCACCACGCTGCTGCGCGAGCGGCGCGACGCCGGCGCGGCCCTCATCGTCGTCACGCATCACCTGCACGAGGGACTCGCGCTCGCCACGCACGCGGCGGTCATGCGCGCCGGCAAGTTCGCGCGCTTCGAGCGCGCCGATGGCCTCGAGCGCGACCGATACGCCGCCGAGTACCGCGAGCTCGTCGCGTGAGCGGGGCCGTCGCATGAGCGGGGCCGTCGCGTGAGCGGGGCCGCCCCTCCCGGGATCCTCGCCGCCGCCTGGGTGATCGCGCGCAAGGACCTCGCGATCGAGTTCCGCACGCGCAGTGCCTACCTCTCGGCGCTCGTGCTCTCGCTGCTCTCGATCGTCATCTTCTTCTTCGCGTGGGACCCCACCGCGATCGGTGCCGCCGACCTCGCCCCGGGCGTGCTCTGGGTGACGTTCACCTTCTCCGGCCTGCTCGGCATGCACCGCTCCTTCGGCGTCGAGTCGCACGACGGCGCCATGGACGCGCTCCTCATCGCACCCGTGCCGCGCCAGTCGATCTTCCTCGGCAAGGCGCTCGCGAACCTCGTCTTCGTGCTGGGCGTTCAGGCGGTGGCGCTCCCGGCGGTCGCGCTCTTCTACAATCTTCCCATCGGGCCCGCGTTCGGCGCGCTCGCGCTGCTGATGTTCCTCGCGTCGGTGGGGCTCGTCGCGGTGGG
>JAYTNC010000108.1:0-2922 GCA_043748515.1 Gemmatimonadota bacterium
TCGGCCCCAGCACCGTGTGCCTGATCACCCCGTCGCGCCCTATAAGGAAGGACGTCGGGTACCCCCGCACCCCGCCGAACCGCTGCTCGGCCTCCCGGCCGACGTGTGCGATCGGATAACTCACGCCGCGCTCACGTACGAAGGCCTCGACCGACGACGTCGGCGCCTGATCCACCGCGAGCCCGACGATCACGAAGCCTTTGTCCTTGTGGCGCTGGTACATCGCCTCGAGGACCGGCATCTCCACGCGGCAGGGCGCGCACCAGGTCGCCCAGAAGTTCACGAGCACCACCTTCCCGCGCAGCGAGTCGGAGCTGAGCAGCTCGCCGGCGAGGCTCTGGTAGACGTAGCTCGGCGCGGTGCGCGGTCCGGAGCGGACGCCGACGAGGGCGCCGAGGTGCGGGAGGAGCGTCGGGCCGGCGTAGATCAGCGCAGCGACGATGATCAGGTTGCTCCAGTGCATCTGGTGCCGCAGCCATTCGCGCGGCGTCCTGCGGCGGCGAGGCGGCGGCGAGAACCCGGGGGCGGCTGCGGGGGCGGCTGCGGGGGCGGCTGCCGGTGTGGCTGCCGGTGTGGGCGCCGGTGTGGGCGCTTGCGCGGATTCTGGCTCGCGCGCGTGGGGAACTTCCGGCTCCGACATACGGAACAAGCTACATGGCCTGTCCACGCCCGAGTCCCGGCAGTATCGTCTCCGCCATCGAGCGCGTCCTCCGAGCCGGGCGCCGCTCACCGCCCGCTCGCCCCACCCCTTCCGCGAGTCCCCGATGCGCATCCTCACCCTCGCCGCATTTTCGCTGATCGTCACCGGCTGCGCCGCGTCGGCGGCCGGGGGTAGCAGCGCACCCGTCCCCGACAATACGCCGACGCCCACGACCAACACCGGGCGCATCGTGACGACCTCTGGCGCCACCGTGCAGATGAACACGATGAACATCGATCTCGACGTGAAGCTCTTCGTCACGGGCACGCCCGACGAAGCCTGGGCCGTGCTGCCGAGCGTCTACTCCGAGCTCCTGATCCCCGTCTCGGTGAACGACACGCGCACCAAGACGATCGGGAACACCGGCTGGAAGACGCGCCGTTCGATCGGCCGGGTGCCGGCGCAGCGGTATCTCGACTGCGGTTCGTCGGGTACGCTCGAGAACGCGGAGACCTACCAACTGAACCTGTCGATCGTGACGAGCGTGCTGCCGAACCCCAATGGCGGCGCCGTGATCTCGACCGCGATCACCGGCACCGGCAAGAACCCCATCACCTCGAGCTCGGCCGAGGTGCGCTGCGCGTCGAAGGGCGATCTCGAGCTGCGCATCCGGGACATGGTGCAGAAGGCGATCTACGCCCGCTGAACGGTGCTTCTGATTGAAGGCCGAAGGAAGAAGGATGAAAGTTGACCGGCTCTTCCGACTTTCTTCCTTCAGCCTTCATCCCAGATGTTCGCTGACTTCCTTCTCGATCGCTGCCGGCTCATCCGTCGGCGCGAAACGCTTGAGCACCGCCCCGTCGCGCCCGATGAGGAACTTCGTGAAGTTCCACTTGATCGCCTCGGTGCCCAGCAGCCCGGGCCGTTCGGCTTTGAGATGCTTCCAGAGCGGATGCGCGTCGTCGCCGTTCACGTCGACCTTCGCGAACATCGGGAACGTCACGCCGTAGGTCATCGAGCAGAAGGTGCCGATCGCCTGCTCGTCCCCCGGCTCCTGCCCCGCGAACTGGTTGCAGGGGAAGCCGAGCACCGAGAAGCCGCGCGGCGCGAGACGCTCGTGCATCGCCTCGAGGCCCGCGTACTGCGGCGTGAGGCCGCACTGGCTTGCGACGTTCACGATCAGCAGCATCTTACCGCGGTACGACTCGAGCGTCGTCTGGGTGCCGTCGAGTGTGACGACGGGGATATCGTATATCGACATGATGAAGGCTGAAGGTTGAATGATGAAGGAGAGCTGCCGCGCCTAACGGCCTTCCTCGTGTCCCGTCACCGGCGCGAGCTCCGGGCGCTTTGCCGTGATGCCGTCGCCCGAAGAACGGCCGCGCGCGTGGCGCCAGGCCCATGGGATGAAATGGTCGCGCGTCCAACGTAGTTCCCCCGCCAGTCGCCCGAGCCTCGAGGGCCGCGCGTACGGCGACAGCGGGTCGGCCCAGCGTTCATCCGTGTCGGGCAGTCCGAGCGCGTGCGCGATCGCGGCCGCGATGCGTGTGTGGCCTTCGCGGTTGGCGTGCAGGCGGTCGTCGCTCCAGAAGCGCGGATCGGTCACGAACGGATAGGCGGCCAGGTCGACGACGATCGTGCCCGTCTCGCGCGACACCTCACGCACCGCGCCGTTGAACGCCAGCAGCCGCGGCGCCGCACGGCGCGCGAGCGGCATCACCTGCGAGAGGTCGGGCATCGTGATCGTGAGCACCGTCGCGCCGAGGTCGCGAAAGGCACGCTGCATGGTGCGGATGTCGTCGATCACCGGCGCGAGCCTGAACTCGCCACGGATGATGTCGTTGGTGCCGCTGAACACCGAGGCGAGGTCCGGCTTCATCGCGAGGGCCGGTGCGAGCTGCTGGTCGAGGATCTCGCGCGTCGTGCGGCCGCGGATCGCGAGGTTCGCGTAGAGGAGCGGCGCGACATCCGGCAGAGCCGTGGCACGCGCGCGGGCCACGTGGGCCGCGAGTCGATCGGCCCAGCCCAGATAGCGGCCGGGGGCGATGCGGTCGTCGAGTCCTTCGGTGGAACTGTCGCCGATGGCGACGTAGCGACTGAAACGCGGTGCGGTCACCCGTGAAGACTACTCACGGATGCCCGGCGACTCACGGATTGTTCGCGATCGAGTCGAGAAGCGCCTTCTTCGCGGCGGCCGAATCGCTGACGGCGAGCGCACCCTGCACGCCACGTGCTCCCGGCAATGCGGAGGCGCCGATGGTGGAATCGATCGCGCGTTGCTG
>JAYTNC010000109.1:0-3043 GCA_043748515.1 Gemmatimonadota bacterium
CTCGAGTTCACCAAGGCGACGCAGGCGCAGTGCCCGCCGCGCGTACGCCGAGTCGGACACGAAGACGAGTTCACGTCCGTCAGGCGTGAGCGCAAGTCGTGGGGGTTCGAACGACCCCATGTACGCGAGTGCCTCGTTCGGCCGCAGCGTCACGACGAACCGACTCGTCGGGACCTCGGCCGTTGGGAGCAGCAGCGCCCAGAGCGCGACGAGCACGGCGAGGGCCGCGACACCAGCCATGCCCGCGAACGCGCGTCGGCCACCCGAGGTGGCGATCCCCAGCGCACCACCGGTGGCCGACGTCTCTGCTCCCGCGAACCGCGGATCCTTGAGGGCGAGCACGAACGCACTCGCATTCTCGAACCGGTCCGCCGGCAACTTCTCGAGCGCCTTCGCCGTCGCCGCCGCGACGTTCGGCGGCACCGACTTCCGGAACTTCGTCACCGCCTCCACCGGCTCGGCGATGATCTTCATGATGATCTGCTGCGCCGACGCGCCCACGTGCGGCGGGTTCCCCGCGAGCATCTCGTAGAGCACCGACGCCAGCGAGTAGATGTCCGAGCGCCCGGTGATCTCCTTCTCGGCCGTCGCCTGCTCGGGGCTCATGTAATGCGGCGTGCCAAGACTGAGTCCCGTCTCGGTCATGCGGCCCCCCGCCGCGGCGGAGACCGCGAGCGCGATCCCGAAGTCGGCGACCATCGGCCGACCGTCGTGCATGAGGATGTTCTCGGGCTTGATGTCGCGATGGATCACGCCATGTCGGTGCGCATAGCCGAGCGCGTCGGCCACTTCGCAGGCGATCCGTACCGCCTCGTCCACGCCGAGCTGCGTCTCGCGATCGAGCTTGCTGCGGAGCGTCTCGCCCTCGATGAATGGCATCACGTAGAACAGGAAGCCGTCGGCCGTGCCGCTGTCGAAGAGCGGCAGGATGTGCGGATGACTCAGGCTCGCGGTGGTCTTGATCTCGACCACGAAGCGCTCGGCGCCGAGCACCGCGGCGAGCTCCGGCTTGAGGACCTTCACTGCGACCTTGCGATCGTGCTTGAGGTCCTGCGCGAGGTAGACGGTGGCCATGCCGCCCTGACCGAGCTCGCGCTCGATGCTGTAGCGGTCGGCGAGGGCGGCGCGCAGACGGTCTTCAGTGGCACTCATGGGGGCTGAAACTACGCCCCCGTCACCGGTTCAGCGAGCGATCTCCCCTCGCGCGCGCTCGAACACCCCGAGCTCGCGGTTCTTGCGCACGTCGTCCCACGGGAACCACCGTCCGTTCATCGCCACGTAGACGCCCGGCGGCAGCACCTGCACGAAGCTCAGCGCGCTGCCGAGGTTGAAGAGCCCGTCGGAGCTGCCGAAGGCGAAGGGGATCATCGCGCCGGTGAGTACCACCGTCTTGCCCAGCGACGCCGCGGCGAGCTCGCGCGCGGTCTCGACCATGGTGTCGGTGCCGTGCGTGATCACCACCTGCGTCTCAGCGCAGTGCGCGAACGCCGCGACGATGCGCGCACGGTCCGCGGCTTCCATGTCGAGCGAGTCCATCATCATGAGCACCTCGACCTTCACGTCGAGCTTGCAGCGCCCGCGGTCGAGCACGTGCTCGACGTGCGTCTCGTCGAACGAGAGCGTGCCCTCGATCTCGTTGTAGTGCTTGTCGAAGGTGCCGCCGGTGACGAAGACGCGGATGGGCATCAGCTGAATGACGGAGGATGAAGGATGAAAGTGAACGGCGTCAGGGGCGCGGAGCGGTCCCGAACGCGGCGCCGTGCGCCTTCGCGAGGCCCGTCGTGCCATGGGGCCAGGCGGCGCGATCGAGGCGCACGCCCGGCGTCGCGGCGCCGGCGTCGCGGAAGCGCTCGTCGAGCGAGAGCGCACCCGTCGCGGGATCGATGTTCACGAGCATCACCACCGGGTCGTCGCCGAAGGTCACGACGAGTCGCGGCTGCGTGGGATCGAGTCCGAGCCAGTGCGGCGACGTGATCGTCGAGTCGAAGACCAGACGCGAGGCCTCGCGCGGATTGGCGGCGTCGCTCAGGTCGTAGGCGACGACCATGCGTTCGTCGGTCGAGGGTTGGATCCAGAAGTTGCCGAGCACCACCGGCACCGAGCAGGAGCCGGTGGCCGAGACCGGCGACGAGCGCGTCGGCTGTACCGACGGCGCGTCGCCGCCCACGCCGACGACACGGTAGAGCCCGCAGGTGAACGTGTTCACGTACACCTCGCCGTTCGCGAGACGCCGTGGTTCGGCGGGCCAGCCCTCGTGACTGCCGTCTTGCGGCGGGAGCTTGATGGTATGCAACAGCGCGAGATCGGAGAGTCGATGGATCTGGATGTGCGTCGTGCGCACGTCCTGACTGACGTGATGATGCGAACTGTCCTGCGCCGCCTGCGTCATCGACTCCCACTCGGAGACGAGGCCCATCCGCGTGTTGGTCACCACCACACGGTCGAGGTCGGCGAGCACGAGGAGGCTGTAGGTCCAGTTGTCGCCCGCCGGCACGTCGGGCGAGATGCCGCTCGCGCCGCGCACGAACTCGCCCTTCGCATCGAGCTCGACGAGTCCGCCGCTCGCGGTGTAGCCCTCGCCGCTGGACTGGAAGGTCGCGAGCACGTTGCCGTTCGCGAGCCGCGCGTAGCTGTGCGGGTACGCGTAGCCGCCGCGCGCGTCGAAGGTGCCGCTCACGCGTGGCGCGAGCGGGTCGGCGAGGTCGAACATGAAGGTCCGGCCAGTGCCCCAGCCGTTGGCCCAGAGCCCCGCGCCCGGCGTGATCGCGTACTCGGTGTGGTGCGGCACGTTGCCGCGACCGTCCACCGGCACGGTCGCGAGCACCGAGCCGTAGGTCGACGACTCCGTGCGCGCATCGAGCACGGCGAGGAAATCGGGGTCCTTGGCGTCGGCGTCGGCGGCCCAGACGTAGAGGAGTCCGGTCCCATCGGCGGGGACCGGCGAATCGGCTGCGGGCGAACAGGCCGCGGAGAAAAGAGCCGCGGCGGCGATGATCGGTCGGATCGCATGGAGTGTCATGGCGTGGAACCTCCGCCACGAGCG
>JAYTNC010000110.1:0-4374 GCA_043748515.1 Gemmatimonadota bacterium
CGGCAAGTGCGCGAGCAACTTCCGCGAGAGCCGCACCGTGCAAAGCTGCGCGAGCAGCAGTTCACCCAGCGGCGTCGGCGCGACGCGCGCGAACTCGGCACTCAAGAAGCCGAAATCGAAGCTCGCATTGTGCGCCACGAACACCCGGCCCACGAGATGCGCCGCGAACTCCCCGGCGATGTCCGAGAAGGTCGGCGCGGTGCGGACCATCGCATCGTCGATCCCCGTCAGCCGGGTGATGTGCCACGGGATCGGCCGCTGGGGATTCACCAGTGAATGGAACGCGAGTTCCACGCGATCGCCGTCCACATGCACCGCCGCCACCTCGGTGACGCGATCGACGCCCGCCGGCTGGCCTCCGGTCGTCTCGACGTCGACGACGACGTAGGGGAGCGTGTGCAGTTCCATGCGCGCAACCTAAGGCCCCCGGTGAAGGCGCACAGGCGCGGAATGCCGCCGGACGGCCATTGAGTCCCCATGCAGCGGGTAGTAGCTTGTGAATGATTTCACAAGCCTCTTTTCCCGCCCAGTGAAGCACATCGCCGAATCCACCGTCCGACGCCTTTCGCTCTACCTCCGCTTCCTGGAGGAGTACGAGGCGCAGGGCCATACCACGATCTCCAGCGGCGAGCTCGCCCTCTCCGGCGGCACGACGTCGGCGCAGGTCCGCAAGGACCTCTCGTTCTTCGGATCGTTCGGCAAGCGCGGACTCGGCTACGGTGTCCGCGACCTCATCGACGCCATCCGCGAGATCCTCGGACTCCACCGCAGCTGGAGCGTCGTCATCATCGGCGCCGGCAAGATCGGTGCGGCGCTCGCGCAATACAGCGGCTTCAGCAACCGCGGGTTCAACGTCGTCGGCGTCTACGACAAGGACCCGGCCCGCATCGGCGAGCGGCTCGACGACCTCGTGGTGCGTCCCGAGTCGGAGCTCGAGCGCGACATCCACCGCCTCAAGCCGCAGATCGCGGTGCTCTGCGTGCCCGGCGAGGCCGCGCAGCCGCTCGTCGATCGCGTGACGAAGGCGGGCGTGCGGGCGATCCTCAACTTCGCGCCGGCGCCCATCCAGGTGCCCAAGGGCGTGACGCTGCGCGCGGTGAACATGGCGACCGAACTCGAGATCCTGGCCTTCGGCCTCAGTCATCCCGAGGAGCGCGCGTCGTAGCCTGACGCTGCGCGGTCCGGCGCGCGGCCGGGATCAGCACCTTCGCGGGTTCCGCGCCCGCAACAACCTCGCGAACGCCTCCGCCCCGAGCACCTCGGGCCGCACATCGCCGGCGATCCCCGCGCGCGCGAGCACCTCGTCCGCGCGCTCGGCGTCGATATCCCACAGCGTCCGCAGCACCCGCCGCAGCTGCTTGCGCCTCAGTCCGAACGCCCCCTGCACGAGCAGCCGGAACGGTTCCTCCTCGTCCTCCGCGATCGCCGCGTCGGCGCGCGGCGTGATCCGCACCACCGCCGACTCCACCTTCGGCGGCGGATGGAATGCCTTCGCCGTGACGCCGAACAGCAGCTCGGCCTTCGCGAGCGCCTGCACGTTCACCGAGAGCGCGCCGTAATCGTCGCTGTCGGGCGGCGCGACGATCCGGTCCGCGACCTCCTTCTGCACGAGATACACGGCACGCACGGGACGCGGCCGCTTCATCGCGTGAAAGAGGATCGGCGTGGTGATGTTGTACGGCACGTTCCCGACGAGCAGGTACTCGCCGCCGGCGAGCGCGCCGAGGTCCTGCTCTAGCACGTCGCCTTCGATGAGCGTGAAGCGCGGCTCGTCCTTCCAGCGCTCTCGCAGGATCGGGATGAGTTCACGGTCGAGCTCGATCGCGATCACGCGGCCGGCGCGGTCGAGCAGCTGCTGCGTGAGTGACCCCCGCCCCGGGCCGATCTCGATCACGGTGTCCTGCGGCGTCGCGCCGAGCGCGTCGGCGATGCGTCCGAGCAGCCGGGGATCGGAGAGGAAATGCTGACCGAGGCGCTTCTTCGCGCGGGGGAGTTCCGTCAAGGAGCGCGCTCTGCTCAGGCGGTGCGCAGGACGACGACCGCCTGGTCGTCGTGCGGCCGCACGCGGCCCATGTGCCCTTCGACGAGCGCGAAGACGCCGTCGACGATCCGCGACGGCACTTCGCGGCGGCGCGCGCGCAGCACGTCGAGCACGCGCGCCTCGCCGAGCGAGACCCCGCGCGCATCGCGCGCGTCGCTCACGCCGTCGGTGAACATCACGAGCAGGTCCGCCGGCGACCACTTCCGCGAGGCGCCGTGCAGCCCTTCGGGGCCGAGTCCGAGCGGCGGATCGGTCGCCGCGAGCCGTGTCGCCTCGCCGTCGGCCGCGATCACGAACGCGTGCGGGTGCCCCGTGTTGGTCCAGCGCAGCGTGCCCGCCCTCGTGTCGATCACCACGTAACAGAGACTGAGGAACATCTCGGTCTCGCGCAGTTCCTCTTCCACCGTAGAGAGCAACGCCTGCACCGTCTCCGCGGGATCGGCCGTCGTCTGCGCATGGATCGCCGCGGCGCTCATGACGAGCGCCATGATCAGCGCCGCGCGGTAGCCGTGGCTCGAGACGTCGGCGATCAGCACGCCGGTGCGGCCTTCGCCGAGCCGGAAGAGATGATAGAAGTCGCCGCCGACGCCGTCGGCCGCCTCGACGCGCGCCGCGCAGAGCGCCTCGGGCGCGACCACGCGCGCGTCGGGCAGCAGGCGCAGCTGCAGGTCGTGCGCGAGCCGCATCTCCGACGCGAGTCGCTCCTGGTCGAGCGTCGCGCGCACGAGGCGCGCGTTCTGGATCGCCGTGCCGATCTGCGAGCCGACCGCGGCCACGAGCTTCTCGTCGCCGGCGGTGAAGCTCGCGCCGGAGCGGCGCCCCGAGAGGCAGACGACCCCCAGCGGGATCCCGCCGTCGGGCGTCGTCCACACGATCGGCACCGAGAGCATCGCGCCCTCGCGGAACGGCGCCTCGAAGTCGCTCTCGAGCACGCCCGCGTTCACGAGCAGCGCGTGCCGCGTGCGGAAGACGCGCGCCGTGACGCTCACCGGATCGTCGGTCGGGATCGAGAGGGGTGCGAGCGCGCCGGCGACGCGGAGCGTGGTCACGGGGCGCAGCAGCCCCGACGCCGCGTCGTGCACGAGCAGCGCGCCGTACTCCGCGCCGACGGTCTCCGCGACCTCGAGCAGGATCGTGCGCGTCGCCTCCTCGAGCGTGACGGTGCGGCCGAGGATCTCGCTGATCGAGTAGAGGAGATTGATCTCCTCGTAGCGCTCGGCGAGTTCGTCCGCGGCGCGCGTCGCCTCCCACTGGCTCTGGATCACCTGCGAGAGCACGGGGACGAGGACGCGCATCCAGCGTCGCGGCTCGGCGTCGTCGTCGGCGACCGGACCGATGCCGAGCCAGGCGCGCGTGCGGCCGGGGATGCGCGCGACGAGTTGCCGGCCGAGCGCCGTAGGGCGGGAGTGCACGCCCTCGTCGTCGGAGAGCGCGTCACCGGCAGGCGGCGTGACGTCCCCGCCCGAGGTGGCCGCGACCTCGATGGTCGTCGCGCCGCGCACCCAGATCACGGCGCCGCAGCCGTAGGCCTCGCTGAAGGCCTCGAGGACGCGCGCGAGATCGCTCATGGGCGGCGGCTCAGCGCCGGATGAGCGTGAGGCGCACGATGTTGCCGCTGCCGCGGTAGCGCTCGACCTCGTCCATCAGCGAACGCATCAGGAAGAGCCCGCGTCCGTCCTCGCGCGCGAGGTTCTCGAAGGTCGTCGGGTCCTGCGTGCAGGCCTCGAGGTCGAAGCCGTCGCCCTCGTCCTCGACCTCGACCACGAGGCGGATCTCGCTCACGTCGGCGCGCACGCGCACATGCTTCGCCGCGTCATCGCCATTGCCGCGCAGGATGGCGTTGGAGAGCGCCTCGGTGAGCGCCACCGGGACGTTGAGGTTCAGCTGCCGTCCGTTGAAGTGCGCCTCACGACAGCGATGGACGACCTGCGCGACGATCCCTTCGATCTGCTGGACATCGCTCGGGAAGCGGATGTCCAGCGCCGCGTTCGACGCCATCTAGAAGCTCTCGAGGGCGCGCTCTCGCGTATCGCTGATCTGGAAGAGCGAGTCGAGCTTGGTGAGCTCGAACAACGTCTGCAGATCGTCGTTGAGGTTCGCGAGGCGCAAGTCACCGCCCAGCTCGCGCAAGCGCTTGGCGAGCGACACGAGGACGCCGAGTCCGGAGCTGTCGATGTACCCGGCCTTGGCGAAGTCGATGAGCACCTTGCGCGCTCCCGCCTCCGCCTCGTCGAGCACCCGCTGCTTCAGTTCCTGACGATTGCCGACGATCAGCTGACCGTCCACTTCGATGACGACGACGTCGCCGTGCTTGATGACTTGCAGGCTCATGG
>JAYTNC010000111.1:0-2632 GCA_043748515.1 Gemmatimonadota bacterium
GTGATCGCGGTGATGCTGCCGCCGATGGCGATCTTCTTCCCGCTCTTCACGCTGCTCGAGGACTTCGGCTACCTGCCGCGCGTCGCGTTCAATCTCGACGCGCTCTTCCGACGCGTGGGCGCGCACGGCAAGCAGGCGCTCACGATGTGCATGGGCTTCGGCTGCAACGCGGCGGGCGTGGTGGCGACGCGCGTGATCGACAGTCCGCGCGAGCGGCTCGTCGCGATCATCACCAACAACTTCTCGCTCTGCAACGGCCGCTGGCCGACGCAGATCCTCATGGCGTCGCTCTTCATCGGCGCGCTGGTGCCGGCGGCGCTCGGCGGGCTCGTCTCGGCGATGGCGGTGGTGACGGTCACGTTGATCGGCATCCTCGCGATGTTCGCGTCGAGCTGGCTCCTCACGCGCACCGTGCTGCGCGGCGAGGCCACGAGCTTCTCGCTCGAGCTGCCGCCGTATCGCCCGCCGCGGATCTGGCAGACGCTCTACACGAGCATCATCGACCGCACGCTGATCGTGCTCTGGCGCGCGATCGTCTTCGCCGCACCCGCCGGCGCGGTGATCTGGCTGATCGCGAACGTCGGCTGGGGCGGCGAGAGCATCGCGGCGCATTTCATCGACGGGCTCGACCCGGTCGGCATCCTGCTCGGGATGAACGGCGTGATCCTCCTCGCGTACGTGGTCGCGATCCCGGCCAACGAGATCGTCATCCCCACCGTGCTCATGCTCACCGTGCTCGTGGGCGGCACGCCCGAGGCGGGTGCGGCAGCGGGCGCGGCAGCGGGCGCGGCAGCGGGTGCGGCAGCGGGTGCGGCAGCGGGCGCGGGGGCCGGCGTGATGTTCGAGATGGATCAGGCGGCGATCGGCACGCTGCTGCGCGCCAACGGCTGGACCGCGCTCACGGCCGTGAACCTGATGCTCTTCAGCCTGCTGCATAACCCCTGCTCGACCACGATCTACACGATCTGGCGCGAGACGCGCAGCGCGAAGTGGACGACGATCGCGACGCTGCTGCCGCTCGGGATGGGCTTCGTGCTGACCTTCCTCGTCGCCCAGGTCTGGAGAATCGCGACCGGGCACTGATGCGGCGGCGCATCACGGCGTGAGACTGCATGGGTCGCAGCGCGCCATCGTCGCCCGGGTGAGATCTGCACCGCCTCGAAACGGCCAATCGCTTGTCACGATTGGACTTATCGACAGCGACCGCTCAGAGGGCCCCGAATGGCACGATTCTCTCTCCGCTTCTCCCCTCGAACAGGTGGTCGCCCGAGCGGAGGAGCCCCATTGCCAACCTCGTTATTCGGTCGGATATTCGCTCGGCGAACCACAACCTTTTTAGGACCTGGAACGGAATGATCTGCGCGCACTGCAGCACGCCCGTCGCGGACGAGGCGCGCTTCTGCCACAGCTGTGGGTCCCTCGTGTCCGATGCGGAGGGGCAGGCCGCCGCGACCGCGTCGATGGACCAGTCCTCGTTCCTCAACATGGAGCGCCTGCTCCGCGAGGACACGAAGGGCGTGTACACCGTCCAGCACATGCTCGGTCGCGGCGGCATGGCCGTGGTGTATCTCGCCACGGAGATCGGCCTGTCGCGCAAGGTCGCGCTCAAGGTGCTGCCGCCGGAGCTGACGTTCGGCCACGGCGTGGAGCGCTTCAAGCGCGAGGCGAAGACCGCCGCCGCGCTCGACCATCCGCACATCATCCCGATCTTCCGCATCGGCGACAGCGGCAAGATCTTCTGGTACGCCATGAAGTACCTCGAGGGCAAGTCGTTAGAGGACATCGTGCGCGAACGCGGCGCGCTCCCGCTCGACGAGACGCTCGAGATCCTCGGACAGGTCGCCGACGCCCTCGACTACGCGCATGAGCATCACGTCATCCATCGCGACATCAAGCCCGCGAACGTGATGCTCGACAATCGCGATCGCGTCGTCGTCACCGACTTCGGGATCGCGAAGGCGCTCACCGAGGGCAAGCTCACCGCCACCGACTCGGTGATCGGCACGCCCTACTTCATGAGCCCCGAGCAGGGCATGGGCAAGACGGTCACCGGCGCCTCCGACCAGTACTCGGTGGCGGTGATGGCCTACCGCATGCTCGCCGGCCACGTGCCGTTCGATGGCGACTCGGCGATCGACATCCTGCACAAGCACTGCATGTTCGAGGCGCCCTCGCTCATGGAGGACGTCCCGGAGATCCCCGAGCATGTCTCGGTGGCGGTCGCGCGTGCGCTCTCCAAGAAGGGAGACGAGCGCTTCGCCAGCGTGCGTGAGTTCGTGAAGGCGATGAAGGACCCGAACTTCAAGGCGAAGTCGGTCGTGCGCCCAAGCGTCGCGACGGTGGTCATGAACGCGTCCGACGCGAGGAAGCTCCGCGCCGTCGGGGGCGACAAGGCGGCCTCGAACCCCGGCCGCGGCAAGACGCAGCCCCCGAAGTCGGCGCCGGCCGACGAGCGCACGGTCATCGCGGCCTCGCAGCCGGGCGCTTCGAAGGCGAAGCCCGCCACGGCCCCCGCCTCCGTCCCAGCACCCAAGTCGAAGGCCGCACTCTTCGCGATGGTCGGCATCGTGCTCGTCGCCGGTGGCGGGATCACGGCCTGGCAACTGACCAAGGCGCCGGCGGTCACGGAGCC
>JAYTNC010000112.1:0-1901 GCA_043748515.1 Gemmatimonadota bacterium
CGTCGACCTCACCTACGACATCAGGGCCATCGCTCCAGACCTCGCCAAGCCAGGGACCGACGCCATTCCGGCGAATCCCAGCCAGGAGCAGAAGTGGACGAAGGTCATCCGGGCCCGTCTTGATGACTGGGCCGCGAAGACGGTCGTGCCGACGTTGGAGTCACGATTGGCACACATCTCCTCGGCCGCTCGAGCCTCGGTGGACACCCAAATCCGGCCACTGATCGACACCTGAAAACCGGCCACCACGGCTGACGGCCGAGACGTTGACACCGGCGAGGAACGCATGTTCCTACGCGGGGATGAGCAACGTCTTGGACCACGAGAAACAGCAACAAATCCGCGCGCTGGGCTGCTTGGGGTGGACGCTCCGGCGCATTGAACAGGCCACCGGCGTGCGGCGCGAGACGATTGGCGCGTACCTGCGGTCCGCCGGCATTCCCGTCCGGGCCCGCGGCGGGCGGCCGGTCGTCTGGCCGCCGGCACATTCGGCCACGTCGGAGGTGTCCACCGACCCGGCGCCGTCAAATCCGGCCACCAGCGGCGAGGTGTCCACCGACCCGCCGCCCGGGCGCGCGCCCAGTGCCAGCGCGTGCGAGCCGTATCGCGCGCTGATCGTCGAGGCGCTCGGTCGAGGTCGCAATGCCGTGGCGATCTGGCAGGACCTCGTCGATGACCACGGCTTCCCGGCGCGGTACGCGAGTGTCCGGCGTTTCGTCGTGGCGGTGCGCGGGGTGGCGCCGGTCGAGGCGCATGTGGTCATCCGCACCGCACCCGGCGAAGAGGCGCAGGTCGACTACGGCGGCGACGGCCCGATGGTGCGCGACCCGCACACGGGCAAGTACAAGCGGGTGCGCCTCTTCGTGTTCACGCTGGGCTACTCGCGCAAGTGCGTGCGCCTGCTGACGTGGCGGTCGAGCGCGCAGATCTGGGCGGAGCTGCACGAGCGGGCGTTTCGCCGTCTGGGCGGCACCGTCAAGGTGGTCGTCCCCGACAACTTGGGCGAAGGCGTGCTGACGCCAGACGTCTACGATCCCACGCTCAATCCGCTCTATCGCGACGTGCTCGCGCACTACGGCGTGGTCGCGCTGCCCTGTCGCGTGGGCGATCCGAATCGCAAAGGCAAAGTGGAAGCGGGCGTCGGCCACGCGCAGAAGACGCCGCTCAAGGGCCTGCGCTTCGAGACGCTAGACGCGGCGCAGGCCTACCTCGATCGCTGGGAGACGCGCTGGGCGGACACCCGGATCCACGGCACGACGAAGCGGCAGGTGGCCGAGATGTTTGCGGAAGAACGACCGGCGCTCGGCCCGCTCCCGCTCGAACCGTTTCGCTACTACCGCTACGGGGACCGCACCGTGCACCTCGATGGCTGCGTCGAGGTCGAGGCGGCGTACTACGGTGCGCCGCCCGGCTGGATTGGTCAGCGTCTCCAGGTGCAATGGAATGATCTCCATGTCCGACTCCTCGCGCCGAAGACCGGGCAGCTCTTACGCGAGCATCTGCGTACGTCACGCGGCTGGCATCGGGTCCACGACGACGACCGGCCCGCGCGCACGCCGCTGTCGACCGTCGCGCTGCTGGCGCGCGCGGCGACTGCCGGCGTGCACATCAGCGCCGTCTGCACCCACATTCATCAGCACGACGGCGTTAGCGGCGTGCGGCGCATCCTCGGCGTGCTGGCGCTCGCCAAGAAGCATGGGGCCGCCGTCGTCGAGGACGCCGCGCAGTCGGCGCTCGACATGGGCGTGCCGACGTATCACTTCCTCCGGCGGTATCTCGACCGCCGGCCACCGCTGGCGCTCACCCTGCGCCAGGTCGATCCGCTCATCCGGCAACTGACGCTCTACCGCGATCTCATTGACCGCAAGACAGGAGACCCCGTATGAATCTCGTCGAACTCG
>JAYTNC010000113.1:0-3277 GCA_043748515.1 Gemmatimonadota bacterium
AACCCGCACAACCTGATCGTCGACGCCGTGGGCATGGTCTGGTACGCGGGCAACCGCAACGGGATGATCGGCAAGCTCGATCCGCGCACCGGCGGGATCACGCGCTACCCGATGCCCGACGAGCGGGTGAAGGATCCGCACACGTTGGTGTTCGACGCCCGCGGCGACATCTGGTTCACCGCGCAGAACTCCGGTGCGGTCGGGCATCTCGAGACGCGCACGGGGAAGATCCGGCTCGCCTTCACGGGTGAGCGCACGCGGCCGTACGGCATCGTGCTCAACTCGAAGGGCGTGCCCTGGTTCAACCTGTTCGGCACCGACAAGATCGCGACGATCGATCCGGCCACGATGGCGGTGCGCACGTACACACTGCCGAACGAGCGCGCGCGCGGCCGCCGGATCGCGGTGACGAGCGACGACATCGTCTGGTACGGCGACTACACGCGCGGCTACCTGGGCCGGCTCGACCCGCGGACCGGCGTGGTGGAGGAGATCCCGATGCCGGCCGGCGGCGGCTCGTTGCCGTACGGCATGGCCTCGGACGACAAGGACCGGATCTGGCTGACCGAGAACGTGCCGAACAAGGGCACGCGGCTCGTGGCGTACGACCCGAAGACGAAGTCGTGGGTCGCCAACTCGCCGGTCGGACAGCCGACGGCGAACACGGTGCGGCACATGTACTTCGACAAGAAGACCGGGCTGCTCTGGTTCGGGTCGGATCAGGGGACGATCGGGCGGGCGGATGTTTCGCGGGTCCGGACGGCCATGTGAGGCGATGAAGGCTGAAGGATGAAGGATGAACGAGGGCCGCCCATTCGGGCGGCCTTCTTTTCGCGCGCTCCGACGCCAGTGAGCGAAAGGCGCGCCAGGCAGAATCCGGCGCGCCTCTTCCATCCTTCATCCTTCATCCTTCATCCTTCATCCTTCATCCTTCATCCTAGACTCGCCACAACCACCCGAACACCCCGCCTGCGACCCCCGCATACAGCAGCGCGTCGAACGTGTTCATCGCGAGACTCTTCCACGGCCGTGCGAACCAGATCGACTCGGAGATCACGCCGAGCGCGTAGGCCATGAAGGTAGCGGTACCGGTGATGCGGAAGACCTCGAGGTAGTCGGCCGCCGGGGGGAGCGCGTGCCAGGCGAGGTAGCCGACGAAGACCGAGATGACGAGCGACGAGACGAGGGTCTGCGCCATCATGATGCCCATGTTGGGCATGCCCGACTTCTGGACCGTGAGGTAGACGATCGGTCCGGCCTCGACCTTGGCTCTCCCCTCAGGCGTCTTCATGAGTTCGCCGCCGTCCATCCACGGGACGACGTAGCGGCCCGGCACGACGTGGGCCGAGCGCAGGACGTTCATGATCGCGTCCTCGACCGGCACCCACAGATCGGACAGGAACTGCATGACACCTCCGGGGGAAGGGTGTTCTCGGGTGCCCAACAGTCTGGCTGTCCGGCGTCTCGCGCAATACCATAGGGGGTTATGCGGTTCACCGTCCCCAACGCCTCCGAGGCCCTGCTCCGCGAACTGCGGGTGTCGCAGGCGCTCGCGCGCGTGCGCCAGCTGCCCACGGTCTCGGTGGCGAACCCGCTGCTCGCGATGTTCATCGCGGTGGTCTTCTGGGACAAGGTGTTCCGCACCCTGCTTGTGCTGCTGGTGGCGTCGATGATCGTGCTCTGGACGCCGGCCTTCCTGAGCTGGCGACGCCTGCGGAACAAGGTGCGTCCGACGCGCGTGAGCGCGGGGAACGAGCGCCGCGCGTTGATCTTCTCGGCCTCGGCCGGGACGCTCTGGTCGCTCGCCGCCTTCGTGCTCTATCCGGCCGGCGGTCCCGAGGAGCGGGCCGCGCTCGTGATGCTGCTCGCCGGCCTCTGCGCCGGATCGGTGTCGTTCTTCTCGTCGTCACCGCGGGCATCGATCGCGTTCTACCTGCCCTTCATGCTCACGCTCCTGTTGCAGGCGATCACGTTCGTGGAGGCGCTCCCCGTGCTGCCGGCGGCGATCGCGGTGTTCATCGCCTGTGCACTCTGGTTCACGCGGACGAGCTGGACCCAGTTCGTCGAGAACGTGCGGGTCCTCGTCGATCGCGACCGGCTGCTGCAGGAAGCCCAGGCCAGCGGGACGCAACTGGAGCTGATGCTCTCGCGCATGAGCGACCTGGCGATGGTCGACGAACTCACCGGGCTCAAGAACCGCCGCTCGTTCTTCGACGACGTCGAGCCGGTGATCGCGGGCAGCCGGCGCCGCGGGAAGCCGGTGGCGGTCGCGTTGCTCGACCTCGACCACTTCAAGGACATCAACGACACGCACGGGCACGGCGTGGGCGACGACACGTTGCGCGAGGTGGCGCGGCGGATCGAGGCGACGTTGCGCCAGGAGCAGATCGTCGGACGACTCGGCGGCGAGGAGTTCGTGGTGCTGCTGCCGGACACGACGCCGCAGCAGGCGTTGGTGGCGATCGAGCGCGTGCGGAAGGCCGTGGGCGAGACGTCGATCCCGGTGACGGGCGACGGCGTGGTCTGGATCACGGTGAGCGGCGGGATCGCTCCGTTGCTGGACGGGATGGCTGTGACACTCGCGATGGGGCACGCCGACAAGGCGATGTACCGGGCGAAGGCGTTGGGGCGGAATCGGGTCGAGGTGTTCGGAGCGGTTGAGGAAGCGGTTCGATGATGTAGGCCTAGGATGAAGGCTGGAGGATGAATGCTGAAAGATGACAGACAGCTTCTAAGTGATTACATGTCAGCGGTCTATATGGCCGCTGACATCATTTGTTTACGGCATGTTTTGTGATATTTTCGGTCGGGCGCCGACAATCTCCGTTCAGAGTCGCGAACCAGATCGCCTCTATAAAGTGCGTTCCTTTTGATTCACGAGTCATTTCCGACTAGATTGCTTGCCTATCCCGCAGGGCACCTGAACCCGCTGCAATCATGACCTCTTCGATCGAATCGCTGGTCAACAAGGAGTACGCGTACGGCTTCGTCACCGACATCGAGTCGGACACGATCCCGCGTGGACTCACTGAAGAAACCGTTCGCCTGATCTCCGCCAAGAAGAACGAGCCCGAGTGGCTCCTCGACTGGCGTCTCAAGGCCTTCCGTCGCTGGCAGACGATGTCCGAGCCGCACTGGCCCAACGTCACGTACAAGCCGATCGACTATCAGGCGCAGACCTACTACTCCGCGCCCAAGAGCGTGAAGCCGCTCCAGTCGCTCGACGAGGTCGACCCGGAGCTGCTCAAGACCTACGCCAAGCTCGGCATCTCGCTCA
>JAYTNC010000114.1:0-2721 GCA_043748515.1 Gemmatimonadota bacterium
CGCCGCGCGGCGGCGGGCCCCGGGCCGGCCCCCCCCGCTTCTGCTCATCTGGCCGCGCAGCCGCTCAGCCGCCGCTGCCGAGTTGGTATGAGTACTTCACCGTGATCGAGCGCGCGATCGGCTGACGCCAGTTGGAGAAGCTCTCGGCCTGCTCGCCGTCGTTGAGCACGACGAAGAGGCCGGTGTTCGCGGTGCGGAGCCAGGCGAAGCGCACGTTGGCGGTGAAGATCTCCGCCTGGTCGTTGTACTGCGTGAGCGACTGCACGAAGATCCGCGGCGTGAAGAAGTACGCGAGCTTCACTCCCACGAGGTCGCGCACGAAGTCGCCCTCGGGCAGCTTCACGTCCTGATGGTCGAAGGTGAGCGCCGACGAGAAGGCCGCGCCCTTGCGCGCCGTCACGGTGATGTTGCCGCCCTTCTTGGTGCCCGAGTAGAACTGGCCGACCTCGAGCCGCGTGAGGAAGGAGAGCGGCGCGCTCGGATCGGAGCCCCAGTCGAGGCCCGGCAGCGAGAAGGTGTACTGGCCCGGCTGGAGGATGACGCCCGGCGAGATCTCGAACGGCGCCTGCAGGCCTTCGGAATGGACGTTGATGTCGGGACCGAAGCGGCCGCCGCCGTTGAACTCGACTTCGGTCACGTCGATGTGCGCCCATGTCGACTGCAGGAAGCCGTCGGTGCCGACGTAGCGACGCAGGCTGATGTGCGGATTCCACTGCCGCACCTGCTGCCACGAGGCGTTGCGTACGAGGCGCATCACCATGAGTTCGTCGAAGCGGTAGCCGGCGGGGCGGCTCATGAAGCCGACCTCGGGATTGAAGGCGTCGCCGATCTGCAGGACGCGCACCGAGTTGTTCCAGTCGCGCGTCTGGAATGCGGCGCGCGCGCTCCACGAATAGGGATCCCCGCCGCGTCCCGGCGTCTCCGTGCGGCCGGCCCAGGCGTCGGCGGTCCACGCCTGCCCGATGCCCACGCGGCCATCCACGCCGTAGGTGCGATTGAAGTCGCTCGCGTCGCCCATGCGCTGGCGCTGCACGACCATCACGCCCACACGCGAGCGCGCCGAGAGTTCGCGCAGCGTGCGGAGCACGGTGTACGAGTTGCCCTCGACGCCGTTCTGTTCGCCGGTGATCATCTGCAGCGCGCCGACCGTCATGCCGCCGATGCGGCCGGTGAGCCGTCCGCCGCCGAGGATCGGCACGGGCTGCCCGTTGCTCGCGTCGATGCCGATGCGGCGCGTGAAGAAGAGGTCGACGGCCTGCGGCGTGCCCGCCGAGAAGATGCCGGCGTTCTCGAGGAAGAAGGGCCGCTTCTCGGGGAAGAAGAGCGGGAAGCGCGTGAGGTTGGTGCGCTGCTCGTCGACCTCGACCTGCGCGAAGTCGGTGTTGTACGTGAGGTCGAGCGTGAGGCTCGGCGTGATGCCGTACTTCGCGTCGAGACCGACCTCGCCGGTGCCGGTGAAGCTCGACTGCGTCGCATACGCGCGCGACGAGGTGCCGAGCGCGTAGGGCGTGACGGTCGCGATGCGCTGGCTCGGCACCGTGATCTCGTCGAGCGTGCCGGCCTGCGAGAGTCGGTTGATGCTGAACTGGCGCGAGACGCGCGACCAGAAGGCTTCCTCGTTCCGGCGGCGGATGCCGCGCATGATGTTGAAGCCCCAGGTCTGCGTCGCGCCGGCGCCGTAGCGGATGGTCGAGAAGGGGATCCGGAACTCGGCGTACCAGCCGAGCGAATCCTGCGACGTCTTGACCGTCCAGCTCGCGTCCCAATTGAGATTCACTCCGCCCATCGAGCCGGCCTGCGCGCGGTTCTGGCCGGCGGAGAAGACACCGCCGCCCTCGCCCTCACGGATCACCTGCGCGTCATGCTCGACGCCGGAGGGTGTGGTCGCGAAGAGGAAGCCGTTCTGCTTGTCGCGGTAGGTGTCGAGGATGAACGCGAAGTAGTCGCTGTTGGTGAGCGTGACGTCGCGGATCTTCTCGCTCGGCACGATCAACGCGGCCTCGCGGTCGTAGAGCCAGGCGGCGACGTAGAGCGCCTCGCCGTCGGTGACGATGCGGACCTCGGTGCGCTCGGAGACCGGGTTGCCCTCGATCGGCTCGCGCTGGACGAAGTCGGTGAAGACCGTCGCGCTCCTCCAGACGGCGTCGTCGAGCCGGCCGTCGACCTGCGGCGGCGTGGTCACGACGGTGGCGCGTCCGCTGCGACCCGTGGCACCAGTCTGCGTGATCATCTGCGCCTCGGCTGCGGAGAGAGCGGCGGCCGTGAGGAGGATGGCGACGGCGAGCGGGCGTGCGAGGGTCACAGGCGGGGCGGTGGGGGAGAACGGTCCGGTTTGCGTCGAAGGAAGATGGCAGGGGCGGGAAGGGGGGCAAGTCCGATCGACCGCCACTGCGTTCACCACAGAGGCACAGGGCACCGCCACTGCGTTCACCACAGAGGCACAGGGCACCGCCACTGTGTCCACTGTGCCTCTGTGGTCAATGCCGTTGCAGTACGCAGCATCCTCTGTGCGGCCGTTACGGGAACCCGCGCAACAGCCTCTTCACCGACTCACGGATCGCCGCCTCTGGCCGCGTCTCGGCCTTCGCGGGGATCTCACCGGCGATCGTCCCGCGCCACGCGACCACCTTGCGATCGGGGGTGAGGGCATCGATCACGAGCATCCCCTCTTCCCAGGTGATCATGCGATCGGCGAGTTCCTCGGGCGAGCCGTAGCCGCCC